>NZ_JAOVQN010000029.1:0-40060 GCF_025673445.1 Ruegeria marisflavi | reverse complement strand
TGGGTCTGCTCATGCAGCACAGCTACCACGCTGGATTCACAAGATGAATCCCTCTCAGGATTTGTGCAACAGAGCCGCACATTGTGAAACGGAGGGTTTCCGGCTCATCGCAGCCTTCATGGAGCAAAGAAGAGCAGGAAACCTGTGACGGAGAAAGCCGAGGCCGAGAAGGTCGTCAGGACATGCAAGACAGCCTGAAACATCCCGATTGATCGTTGTACAAAACAGTCAATCGGGGTGTTTCAGACTGTACAAAACGATCAATTCGTGGCCTCAGCGCCCCTTCCAGACCGGGTCCCGTTTCTCGGCGAATGCATGGGCACCTTCCAGCTGGTCCTCCGAGGAATAGAGCACATCCACCGTGCGCAGCTGCCGCTTGGTTATCTTGTTCATCGTATCCTGGAACTTGGCATCCTCGGCCTCGCGCACGATTTCCTTGATCGCGGCATAGACCAGCGGCGGCCCGCTTGCCAGCAAGCGGGCCAATTCCCAAGCTCGGTCAAGGAGTTGTGGACCCGACACGATCTCGTTCACTAGTCCCCAGCGATGCGCCTCTTCGGCATCGAACCAGCGGCCGGTCAGCAAAAGCTCCATCGCGATATGGTAAGGGATACGCTTGGGCAGCTTGACGCTGGCCGCATCGGCCACCGTGCCCGAGCGGATTTCCGGCAAGGCAAAGCTGGCATGATCCGCCGCTAAAATCATATCCGCCGACAGCGCCAGCTCCAACCCGCCACCACATGCGATTCCGTTGACGGCAGCAATCACCGGTTTGTTCATGTCGCGCAGCTCCTGCAAGCCGCCAAAGCCGCCGACACCGTAGTCACCATCGACCGCGTCGCCATCAGCGGCGGCCTTTAAGTCCCAGCCAGGACAGAAGAATTTCTCTCCACCGCCGGTGATGATCGCCACCCGAAGTTCGGGGTCGTCGCGGAACTCGCGGAACACCTCGCCCATGATCCGGCTGGTGGCCAGGTCGATCGCATTGGCCTTGGGCCGGTCCAGCGTGACTTCGAAAATGGCACCATCACGGCGGGTTTTCACGGGGTTGTCGCTCATCACATCTTGTCCATTCTTGCAAAAGGGTCGTTCTCGGCGTCGCGGTTGGCGACATACTCGGCCCAATGGGCCGCGTTCCCGGCCGCCTCAGGCCCCAAGAGGCGCGCCAGCGCATCGAGACTCATGTCGATGCCCGCAGACACGCCCGAAGAGGTCAGGAACCGGCCATCGGCCACCCAGCGCGCCGAAGCACGCCATTCGACTTTGTCCGACTGGGACGCCACCCAGTCAAAGGCCAGCTTGTTGGTGGTGGCCGCCCGCCCGTCCAGCAGCCCGGCCCGCGCCAGCAGGGCCGATCCGGTGCAGACGCTGGTGACCAGTTCGGCCCGCGCCGAGGCCGCGCAAAGCCAGTTCAACAGCGCCGGATTGTCCACCTCGCGCCGGGTGCCCCGCCCGCCCGGCACCAACAGAAGGTCGTAATCCGCACCATCAGCGAACACCCGGTCCGGCATCACCGCCGGCCCGCCCGAGGCGCGCACCGGCGCGGCATGCTCGGCCACGGCCAGGATCTCGATCTGGTCGGGGAACATGGCGAACATTTCCAGCGGCCCGAAATAGTCGAGCATCTCGAAGCCTTCAAACAGAACCGCTGCCAGTTTGCGCATCTCTCACCCCAGCCGGATCAGTGCATCCACCGCCACCGCCCGATCCGGTGTGGCGAGCAGTGGGTTGATCTCAACCTCGCCCAGCGTATCGGCATGAGCAAGCACATAGTCCTGCACCGCTCCGACCGCATCCAGAATGGCATCCATGTCAGCCCCCGGCTTGCCGCGATAACCCGCCAAGAGCGGCGCGATGCGCAACCGACCCAGCGCTGCGCGGATATCTTCGGGCGATGCGGGCACGAGAAGAGATACCGTATCGCGCATCAACTCGGTCAGCACCCCACCGGCGCCCAGCGTCAGAACGAACCCATGTGCCGGGTCGCGGATAACCCCGATCAGCAGCTCGGCCACCGCGTCGGTCACCATCTCTTCGACCAACACCACAGGCGTGCCGATCTCGGCGACGACCCGGGCCACATCTGCCGCCGCCACGCCCAATCGCACCGCCCCATGTTCTGACTTGTGCGCAAGACCGGTACCCTTGACGGCAAACGGGCCTTTTAGGTCCGCAAGCATCTGGTCGATTTCCCGCGACCCACTGGCGCTGAAACTGCGGGGCACCACCAGCCCATGCGCCGATAATGCCGACTTGGCTTCGGCTTCACCAAGTGTACGCGCGGCTTCGCCGTGTCCGGGCACGCAAAGCGGCACGGGATGCGGTGCCCGGATCGCGGCTGCCGCCTCGGCCGCCGCCAGGGCCTCGCGCAGACCCATGAAGGGGACAACCCCACCCGCCATTAACTCAGCCGCGATGTCAGCGGGCATCAGTTCCGGCAGGGTCGCCACCACCGCAAAGGGTGCGCCTGTGTCGGCGCGCACCTTCAGCGCCGCCTGTGTGGCACAGGTCCAGTCGGTCGGGTCTGTCACCGGATAGTCGACGATCGAAAAAGTCAGCGCCACACCGTCCCCGGTCATGCCAGCCCAGGCGGCGGCCATCGCATCGGTGTCGCGCCAGATATAGGTGTGGTAATCCAGAGGGTTATTGAGCGCCACCATCGGCCCAAGCGCCGAGCGCAACGCTTGCCTCTGTCGCGCTGTCAGCTTGGGAAAGCGCAAATTCATGCCGACTGACATATCGGCAATCAGGCTCGCCTCGCCACCCGAACAACTGATCGAGGCAATGTCGGACCCGGACAAAGGGCCGTAGCAGTGCAAGAGCTTCAACGTCTCCAGCAGGTCGGGCAACGCACCCTGGCGCGGTATGCCAAGCCGGTCCAGCAGCGCCTGCGCACCTGCATCGCTGCCAGCCAGCGAGGCGGTGTGCGAGATCGTCGCCTGCTGCGCCTGTTCCGAAGTACCGACCTTGAGCGCAACCAACGGCACACCCTTGCGGTGCGCCTTGGCGGCCAGCGCCTCCCAATCGCGCAGGTTGCCGAACCCCTCGATATGCAGGCCAATGGCAGTGACGCGCGGGTCATCCAGCAAACCGGCGGCAATCTGCGCCTGGCTGGTTTGCGCCATGTTCCCGCAGGTCACCACATAGGCGATGGGCAGGCCGCGCTGCTGCATGGTCAGGTTGATCGCGATGTTCGAGCTTTGCGTCAGGATGGCCACGCCACGTTCAACCCGCCCGCAGCCATGCTGATCGGGCCATAGCAACGCCCCATCGAGCGCATTGACGAACCCGTAACAATTTGGCCCCAGGATCGGCATGTCGCCCGCCGCCGCCACCAACGCGGTTTGCAGGTCACCGCCGGTCTCGTCCTCGGCCAAAGCCTCGGAAAACCCGCTGGCGAAACAGACGGCACCACCCGCCCCCATGGCCGAGAGCAGCGATACCGCCTCGACCGTGGCATGGCGGTTGATGCCGATGAACGCAGCATCGGGCGCGGCCGGCAGATCCTCCAGCCGGGCAAAGGCCGGATACCCTTCGACCTCCGCCGCCTTGGAGTGCACAGGCCAGATCGCGCCGTCATAGCCCATGCGTCGGCATTGCACGATTACTTGACGGCACCAAGCGCCGCCGCCGATTACCGCGATCGACCGCGGCTGGAACAACCGCGCCAAACCTTTGGTCATGACAGTCCCCTGCCCTTTCACTTTGCTGAAAATACTCCCGCCGGAGGCATCACGCTCCCAACGGGCGCAGCAGGTCACGGCTGATGATGTGGCGCTGGATTTCGCTGGTCCCGTCCCAGATCCGTTCGACCCGCGCATCGCGCCAGAACCGTTCGATCGGGAAATCGTCCATCAGGCCCATACCGCCGAAGATCTGCAATGTCGTATCGGTGACCCGCGCCAGCATCTCGCTGGCATAGACCTTGGCGCTGGCGATCTCGCGGTTGGCGGGTAGTCCCTGATCCAACCGCCAGGCCCCGGCGAGGGTCAGCCAGTCGGCGGCGTCGATCTCGGTGATCATGTCGGCAATCTGGAAACCCACGCCCTGGAACTTGCCGATCTCCTGCCCAAACTGTTTGCGCTCGGCGGCGTAGTTCAGGGCATAGTCGAAACAGCGACGTGCGCGACCGACGCAGAAGGCCGCAACCGTCAGCCGCGTGGCATAGAGCCATTCGTTCATCACGGCGAATCCGCCATCCACCTCGCCCAGCACCTGTGCGTCCGACAGGCGGCAGTCGTCAAAGCTGAGAATGCAGTTCTTGTAGCCCTTGTGGCTGACCGAGTTGTAGCCGTTCCGCACGGTGAAGCCCGGCGTGCCGCGGTCGACCAAAAAGGCGGTGATCCGCTTCTTTGGTCCTTTCGGAGTCTCATCCACACCGGTGGCGACAAAGACGATAAAGAAATCCGCGTGTTCGGCGCCCGAGATGAAATGTTTGGTGCCATTGACCACCCAGTCGCCGCCCTTGCGCACCGCCTGGCATTTCATGCCGCGCACATCCGATCCCGCGTCGGGCTCGGTCATCGCAAGCGCATCCATCCGCTCGCCACGCACGGCGGGCAGCAGATAGCGTTCGCGCTGCTCGGGATTGCAGGCCATCAGGATGTTCTGCGGCCTGCCAAAGAAATGCGTCAGCGCCATGGAGCCACGCCCCAGCTCGCGCTCGACCAGGGTAAAATCCAGATGGCTGAGGCCAGCGCCGCCGACCTCTTCGGGGAAGTTGCAGGCATAAAAGCCCAGGTCGATGACCTTGCGCTTGATCTCTTCGCCAAGTTCATGGGGCACCTGCCCGGTGCGCTCCACTTCGGCCTCGTGGGGATAGATCTCGTTCTCCACGAAACTGCGGACGGTGGAGACGATCATCTCCTGTTCTTCGGTCAGGCCAAAATACATGGCGCACGCTCCCTCATGCGAATTCGGTTACAGGAGATCCGGGCTTGCGACATAGCGTCGTGCTGGTTTAGGCATCAATCATGCAAAGCTCACCCAAAATTCACGCGCAGACCGAAACCATCGACTTTCTTTTGTTCGACGCGTTTTCCAATCATTGCCTGGCCAACACGGTCGAGCCGCTGAGGGCGGCGAACACTTTGTCTCGCCGCCCGCTTTATGCCTGGCGCTTTCTGACACTCGACGGCGCGCCGGTCCACAGTTCGTCCGGCATGCAGGTTTCGCCGCACGAACGTCTGGACCAGGGGCGTGGGTCCATGTTGGTCGTCATGCCGTCTTATGGTTTTCGCGGGCATGAAGGTTGGCGCACCGTGCGTGCCCTGACGTCTGCCGCGAAACGCTATTCGGTTCTGGCCGGGCTGGATACCGGCAGCTGGCTGCTGGCACGCGCCGGGCTTTTGGACGGGCACCGCGCCACGATCCATTGGGAGGAACTATCAAGCTTTGCCGAAACTTTTCCGCAGGTTCAGACTCTACGCGAACGGTTTGTCATCGACGGACCCCGGATCACCTGCTCGGGCGCGATGGCGGCCTTTGACCTTGTGATGCATCTGATCGAGCAGGATCACGGGCAGTTGTTGGCGCTGGAGGTGGCACAGCTGTTCATGACCCGGGATTCGGCCCGATCGCATGGCGCGCCAGCGGGAATCGGCCGCCGGTCGGTGAACAAGGCGGTGATGGCTATGCAGGACAACCTGGAACGGCCATTGTCCATCGCCCAGATCGCGCGCCAGGTCGGCTGTACCCAAAAGACACTCGAAGCGCGGATGATGGCCGAGCTCAAGGCCACGCCACAAACCGTCTACCGCAGACTGCGACTGAACCTCGCGCGCAAGCTGGTCACCGAAACGGATCAGCCGGTGTCTGAAATCGCCGCGCGTTGCGGTTATGAAAACGCCAGCGCCATGACACGGGCGTTCCGTGCAGAGTTCGGTCACCCCCCGCGCGTGTTGCGGAACGGGGATCAGATCGCCGCTGTCCATACCCGGTAACGGTCCTGCCCGGTCATCTCCCGGATCAGACCCCGGCGGGTAAACAGATCGAGATTGCGTTGCACGGCTGCTCGCGACGCACCCGCCTTTGCCTCAGCCAGAGGCGCGGTCACCATTGGCCATGCTGCCATGACCGAGACCAGAGCCGGGGGGGTTCGCCCACTCAGGTCAGCCGTCGCGGTTTCTGCCCGGGCGCGCCAGGCCGCGATCCGCTCCAGATGCAGTAGCGCCGCAACGACCGCCTGTGTAGAGCCGCGCAGCCAGGCGCCCAGTTTCTGGTCCGGGTCACCAATTCCACGCAAGGCGCCCGGTCCCGACAGCGCCAACGGCAGGAACGGCGCCGCGCCGCGCCCCATGCTAGCGCCATGGCGCGCGGCCAGAACCACCGCCTCGACCGCGGTCGACCAGCCTTGTCCCAGTGCCATCCAACTATGAAACATCATCGCGGCCCGCGTCACCGGGTGCAGGGTCACCGCGCCGTCCATCACTTCGGCCAGATCGGCGATGGCGTCCGGGATCGCATCCCCGTTAGCGCCACCCCGGCCCAGAAAATCAGACAGCCCAACCAGCCAGCCGCCTGCATCGGGCGCTGGCCCGCCACTCAACCTGCGCACCGCCCATCCGGCGCGGGCCAATGCCTGGGTGTCGTCAGACGTTGCACTCAGACGCAACCCGGTCCAGAGCGCCAGCCGCTCGGCACTGATCCGGTCGCCCGCCCACCAGCCGAGATCCGCGACCTCAAGCAAGGCCAGCCTGTGGGCCCATTCCGCAGGACCGGCGCGCAACCGCTCCTCCAGCGCGCCGAACTGGAACGCGAGATCCGCCAGTTCACTCGAATACCCAGCCTGTGCGGACCGCCAATCAACAGGATCGAACAAAGGCCGTGCTGCCGCCTTCGGGGTCGGAAACAGTGGATCCAGCGCGTCGTCATCTTCGGGACCAGGCAAAAACCACAGATCCTCTTCCGCGACTGGGTCGCTGTCATACGGCCCCTCGGGTTCGATGTTGGGCAAAGACGTATCGGATTGCGGTTTCATCGGGTCAGTATAACGCGGCGCACCGGGACCGGATACCGTTTGTCACCCGCGCCGGGCCTGTTGTTCGGCCCGGTTCTGCGCCACCAGTTCCTTGTAAAGCGTGCGGATGCGCATCATCACCGGCCCGGCCTTGCCAGTGCCGATGGGCTTGCCGTCAATCGAGGCGACCGGAGTCTGGGCGCCGAAAGTGCCGGTCAGAAATGCCTCGTCCGCGCCATAGGCCTCGTAGAGGGAGAAGTTCTTCTCGAACACCGGGATGCCGTTGTCACGGCAGAGGTCGATCACCTTTTGCCGAGTCACCCCATTCATGCAGTAATCCCCGGTCGAGGTCCAAACCTCGCCCCGCCGCACAATGAAGAAGTTGCAGGCATTCGTCGTGTTCACGAACCCATGCGGATCGAGCATCAGCGCCTCGTCCGCGTCCGCCTGCTCGGCCTGCAAACAGGCGATCACGCAGTTAAGCTTGGAATGGCTGTTGAACTTGGGGTCCTGGCTGTGCGGCAAGCCGCGCACCTGCGGCACTGAGGCAAGCCGGACCCCGCGCCGCTGCACATCTTCGGACGGGCGCGAGTGTTCGATGATCGCAACGATGGTAGGGCCCCATTTCGACAGGCCGGGATGCTGGAACGGTTTGGCCTTGCGTCCACGCGTGATCATCAGGCGGCAATGGGCGTCGCTGGTCATCCCATTGGCCGCTGCCGTCCGGTCAAGAATCCCGCGAATTTCCTCGGGCGCCTTGCCTATATCGAGCGACACCGCTTTGCACGAGTTGAACAGCCTGTCCATGTGTTCGTCAAAAAAGGCCCATTCCCCATCATAGAGCCGCATGCCCTCCCACATGCCATCGCCCAGCATGAAACCGCTGTCATAGACTGAAACCTTGGCCTCGTCCTTGTGGACCAGTTCGCCGTCGACATAGATCAGGATATCGCGGTTGCGGGCGTCTTCCTCGGCGTCATGGGTTGTCTTGCCGGGGGCTTGGGCATCGGTGGTCATCTGTCATCCTGCTGGCTGGTCGCGGCAAAGCTTAGGATCAGGCCCGCCGATCCGCAATGGCATGAAGTGGCGCCCGCCGAATTAGCAGTTCGCGCTTTCGCCGCTACAAATTATGATGACGTCAAAACAAAACCCAAAGCGCAACCGCGGACATGCAGATCCTCGACTACACGCATAACCTCTAGCTAGTGGCCGCGTCGCTCTGTGTTGCGATGATCGCGGGTTTCACCGGGCTGTCGCTGACGCAGGGGCTGTCCAAGCGTAGCGTCAATCAGCGCAAGCTTGCGATTTCAATGGCTGCGTTCGCGTTGGGTGGAGGCATCTGGTCGATGCATTTCGTGGCTATGCTGGGCCTGCAACTGCCGATACAGTTCTACTTTGACGCGACCGTCACGCTGATTTCGGCGCTGGTGGCCATTCTGGTGGTGGGTGTTGCGCTGCTGCTCTTGCATCTCCGACCGCGCACCCCCGCCGTTTTGGCGGGCGCCGGTATCATCGTGGGTCTCGGCATCATCGCAATGCATTGGCTCGGCATGGCCGGGTTGCAACTGTGCAGACCCTTGTATTCGCCCGGAGGCATCGCGCTGGCCGTGATCGGGTCTTGCGTGCTCAACATGGCGGCGTTCTGGATTGCTTACGGTCAGCGCAGTCACCTCAACATCCTGCTGGGCACCGTCTGTTTCGGCAGCGCCGTGTTCATCGTTCATTTCGTGGCGATCTGGGGCACTTCGTTTGTCGCCATCGGCGCCGAAGGCGACGTCGGCCCGATGATCGGCAAAGAGGTCCTTGCCATCGGTGTGGTCCTCTCCAGATTTGTGCTATGCGCGGCATTCCTGTTGACGGGCATCTCCTTTGTGACACCTGCGCAACCCAAGCCCGAGACGGAAGCCCCCATTCCACAGGAGTTGCCCGTAAAAAAGTCAGCCGAGCCCAAGTTCGCCCGCCAGATCCCCTATGAACAGGATGGCCGCACGCATTTCTTCGATGCAAAATCCGTCGCCGCCATTCGGGCCGAGGGGCATTACACCCATATCTACGCACAAGGGCGCAGGTATTTCTGTGTCTGGTCCATCACCGAGGCCGAACGCCGACTTGATCCCGCGACCTTTACCAAGACCCACCGCAGCTACCTGGTCAATCCCGCATTTGTCGAAAGCTTCGAGCGGCTAAAGGATAACGGCATCTGTCATATGAACCTGCCCGGCCTGCCGCGCGTGCCGGTCAGCCGGGCGCGGCTGAAGGCGGTGCGCGAGGTTCTTGGCGTCTGACCGCGTGCGGCATGCATTTCGTGCGCGGTCTTTCGCATTTCGTGCACAAAGCCTCTGTTTTCGGGTGAATCCTGTCGCCGACTTGTGCTGCCCATAGCAACCTTCCCCTGCCAGAACTCGGCCTTGCAGGGGAGGACAAGCAAAATGATACCGGCGGCGTTCGACTATTACCGGCCAAAGGACATGGGCGACGTGATCGCCTTGCTACAGGAACACGGCGACGATGCGCGCGTCATGGCGGGCGGTCACAGCCTGATCCCCATGATGAAGTTGCGCATGGCCGAAATCGCACATCTGATTGACTTGCAGGATTTCGCCGATCTTGCCGGGGCTGATGCAATGCCTTGACGCGACATTCGCCCTGGTCGGGACGGATGGCACGCGTGAGGTCGCGGCGCGCGGTTTCTATCACGCCGCCTATATGACCGACCGGGATGACAGCGAGGTTTTGACCTCAGTCAGCTTTGCTGCGCCTAAGGGCGGTTATGCCTACGAGAAACAGAAGCGCAAGATCGGCGACTATGCCACTGCGGCAGCCGCCGTGCAGATCGAGAAAAGCGGCGGTGTCTGCGCAAGAGCATCCATCGCGATGACCAACCTCAGCGATACGCCGATCTGGTCCGAAGCCGCCGGTGCCGCACTGGTCGGCACAACAGTGGATGACGCGGCAATCGCCGCCGCCATCGCCGCAATGCAGGCGGACATCGAGCCGGTCGAGGACAATCGCGGCCCCGCCGCCTTTAAACGCCATGCCGCCGCAACCGTGCTGACCCGCGCCATCCGTCGCGCGTGGGATCGCGCGTAAGGAGGAACCAGATGCCCAAAAAGATGCATGTCGAACTGACCGTGAACGGCCAGTCCCATGAATTCCTCGTCGAACCGCGCGAATTGCTGATCCATACGCTGCGCGAAAGGCTGAACCTGACCGGCCCGCATATCGGCTGCGAAACTTCGCATTGCGGCGCCTGCACCGTGATCGTGAACGGCAAGTCGGTGAAATCCTGCACAATGTTCGTAGCCCAGGCCAACGGTGCAGACCTGACCACGATCGAGGGGCTTGGCACTCCGGACGTACCACATGTGCTGCAAACCGCGTTCCGCGAGCATCACGGGTTGCAATGCGGTTTCTGCACGCCGGGCATGATCACCCGCGCCAGCAAGCTGCTGGAGAAAAACCCGAACCCGACCGAGGAAGAGATCCGTTTCGGCATGAACGGTAATCTCTGCCGCTGCACCGGATACCAGAACATCGTGAAATCCATCCTTGCCGCTGCAAGCGAGCTGAACGCCGCGAAGGAGGCCGCAGAATGAACGACATGACCCCCGAGAGAGAAGAACGCGTTGCCGGCCTCAAGGGCCTGGGCTGTTCGCGCAAGCGGGTCTAGGATGCCCGGTTCACCCAGGGCAAGGGCAACCATGTCGATGACCTGAAGATGCCCGGAATGCTGCACGGCGATTTCGTCCGTTCGCCCTATGCCCATACCCGCGTCAAATCCATCAACACCGAGGCCGCAATGGCGCTGGATGGTGTCGTGGCGGTGCTGACGGCTGCAGATCTGGTGCCGCTGGGCCTGCACTGGATGCCGACACTGGCCGGTGACAAGCAGATGGTGCTCGCCGATGGCAAAGTGTTGTTCCAGGGGCAAGAGGTTGCCTATGTCATCGCGCGCGACCGTTACATCGCCGCCGATGCGGTCGAACTGGTCGAGGTCGAGTACGAGGAACTACCCGTCCTGACCGACCCGTTCGAAGCGCTGAAGTCCGATGTCGTGTTGCGCGAGGATCTCGATCCGGCCGCGCCCGGCGCCCACGGCCCGCGGAAGCATCCCAACCATATCTTTACCTGGGAGGCCGGTGATCGCGAGGCGACCGAACAGGTGCTGGCCGAGGCCGACGTAGTGGCCGAAGAGATGGTCTATTACCATCGCACCCACCCCTGCCCGCTGGAAACCTGCGGCTGCGTCGCCTCGATGAACAAGGTCAAAGGCAAGCTGACGCTGTGGGGCACCTTCCAGGCGCCGCATGCGATTCGTACCGTTGTGTCGCTGATCTCGGGCATCGAGGAGCACAACATCCGCGTGATCTCTCCCGATATCGGTGGCGGCTTTGGTAACAAGGTCGGCGCCTATGCCGGTTACGTCTGTTCCGTCGTCGCCTCGATCGTCACCGGCCAGCCGGTGAAATGGGTCGAGGACCGGATGGAAAACCTGATGACCACCGCCTTTGCCCGCGACTACTGGATGAAAGGCAAGATCGCCGCCACCAAGGAGGGCAAGATCACCGGCCTGTGGTGCCACACGACAGCGGACCACGGCGGGTTCGACGCCTGCGCCGACCCGACCAAGTTCCCGGCCGTGTTCATGAACATCTGCACCGGCTCCTATGACATCCCAACCGCCTATCTGGCCGTGGACGGAGTCTATACCAACAAGGCACCCGGCGGCGTCGCTTATCGCGGCTCGTTCCGGGTGACCGAGGCCGCCTATTTCATCGAGCGGATGATCGAGGTGCTGGCGATCGAGCTGAACATGGATGCCGCCGAGCTGCGCCGCATCAACTTCATCCGCAAGGACCAATTCCCCTACCAGTCCGCGCTGGGGTGGGAATACGACTCGGGCGATTATCACACCGCCTGGGACAAGGCGCTCAAGGCCGTGGGCTACGACGATCTGCGCAAGGAGCAGGCCGAGCGGGTCGAGGACTTCAAGCGCGGCGAGACCCGCAAACTTCTGGGTATCGGCCTGACGCATTTCACCGAGATCGTGGGCGCGGGCCCGGTCAAGAACTGTGATATCCTTGGCTTGGGCATGTTCGACAGTTGCGAGATTCGCATTCACCCCACCGGCAGCGCCATCGCCCGGCTGGGCACGATCAGCCAGGGCCAGGGTCATGCGACCACCTTTGCCCAGATCCTCGCCAGCGAGATCGGCATCCCGGCGGGTTCGATCACGGTCGAGGAAGGCGACACCGACACTGCGCCCTATGGTCTGGGCACCTATGGCAGCCGCTCGACCCCGGTTGCCGGTGCTGCAACCGCCATGGCTGGCCGCAAGATCCGCGCCAAGGCGCAGATGATCGCTGCCTACATGCCGGAGGTGCATGACGACGACGTCGAGTTCGATGTCGACCGTTTCGTGAGAAAGGGCGCGCCCGAGCGGTTCAAGACGATGAAGGAGATCGCCTTTGCCGCGTATAACCAGGCTATCCCGGGAATCGAACCCGGCCTAGAGGCGGTCAGCTATTACGACCCGCCAAACATGACCTATCCGTTCGGGGCTTATATTTGCGTCATGGAGATCGACGTGGATACCGGCGAACATCAGATCCGCCAGTTCTATGCGCTGGACGATTGCGGCACCCGGATCAACCCGATGATCATCGAAGGCCAGGTCCACGGCGGCCTGACCGAAGCGCTGGCCATCGCGAGGGGTCAGGAGATCGCCTATGACGAAATGGGCAACTGCAAGACCGAAACGCTGATGGACTTTTTCCTGCCGACCGCGTGGGAGACGCCGCATTACACCACCGATCATACCGTCACGCCCAGCCCGCATCATCCGATCGGCGCCAAGGGCGTGGGCGAAAGCCCGAACGTGGGCGGTGTGCCGGCGTTTTCGAACGCGGTGCACGATGCTTTCCGGGCCTTTGGCCTGCGGCAGAGCCACATGCCGCACGATCATTGGCGGATCTGGAAGATCGCCGACGACCTCGGCCTACACGGCTGAACGCAGACCAGGGTGGGCCGCACGGCCCATCCGTTTCCCAACGCGAGATCGCACATGAGCTGGACCGATCTGCAATCCGATATGGCAAAACAGGGCTACGTCGCCTCGGACGAGCTGTCCATGGCCGTATATCTGGCGCTCATGCTGGGGCGGCCCTTGCTGCTCGAAGGGGCGGCGGGTGTCGGCAAGACCGAGATCGCGCGTGTGCTGGCCGGGGTGCGCCAGACCCAGT
This sequence comes from Ruegeria marisflavi, assembly GCF_025673445.1. Taxonomy (NCBI): domain Bacteria; kingdom Pseudomonadati; phylum Pseudomonadota; class Alphaproteobacteria; order Rhodobacterales; family Roseobacteraceae; genus Ruegeria; species Ruegeria marisflavi. The sequence continues at coordinate 26,860 of NZ_JAOVQN010000029.1, read as the reverse complement.
TGATCCGTCTGCAATGCTACGAGGGGCTAGATGCCTCACAGGCGATCTATGAATGGAACTATCAGCGACAGTTGCTGACCATCCGCGCTGCGGCAGAGGACGGCCAAACAGGGCGCGCGGTCGAAGACAGGCTTTTCTCGGATGAGTTTCTGCTGGAACGGCCGCTGTTGAAAGCGATCCGCCAACCGGAACCGCCCGTGCTATTGGTCGACGAGATCGACCGGGCCGACGAGGAATTCGAGGCCTATCTGCTTGAGATTTTGGCCGACTATCAGATTACCATCCCCGAGATGGGTACGATCAAGGCCACCACGCGCCCGATGGTGATCCTGACCGCAAATGGAACGCGCGACTTGTCGGATGCGCTGCGGCGGCGCTGTCTTTACGCCCATGTCGCCTATCCGGACCGGGCGACCGAACTTGCCATCCTGCAAGCGTGTCAACCGGGGATCGAGACGGTATTGGCCGGGCAGATCGTGGGCTTCGTGCAGTCCTTGCGCAAGGAAGAGCTGGAAAAGACCCCCGGCATTGCGGAAATGCTCGATTTCGCCGCCGCCCTGATGGGGCTCGGTCTGTCCGACCTGACCCGCGACCCCGTTGCACTTCAGGCAGCTCTGGCGACCCTGCTCAAAACCGAAACTGCCCGCGCCAATATCACGACAGAGGTTGCCCAGCGGCTGGCAGGCCGCGCCGCATGAGCCGGGTCACCCGTTTCGTTGCAAGAGACCCCGGCCCGGCGGCGCGGCTTTCGGGGTTCATGGCGCATCTGCGAGCAAACGGCCTGCGGCTGGGGGTGATGTAAACCGAGCTTGCATTGCGTGCACTGACCCATGTGCAGGCCGCCGACCCCAACCAGACCCGGCTTGCGCTGCGCGCCGTCTGCACCGGCAGCGCCGAAGAGAGCGAGCGGTTCGACGAACTGTTCGACAGCTACTGGCTGAACGGCGGGCGGGTGGTGCAAAAGGTGATGCCGAGCCCCCAAAAGCAAGGTCAGGAAAGTGTCCATTCTTCTCGCACCGCCAATGGCGACACCCGCGCCTCTGGCGCAGGTAAGGCCACCGCGCCCGAAGCGGACAAGGACGAGGCCGAGACCGGCGGCACCGGCAAGCTGATCGCCAGCCTGACCAACACCCTGATGAAACGCGACCTGCGCGACCTGGTGCAGCCCGAGGAGATTGCCCAGGCGGAAATAATCGCGCGGCGCTTGGGCGTTGCCTTGCGCGACCGCCTGTCGCGCCGCCGCCGCGTCGCCCAAAAAGGCGACCGCATCCATTTCCGCCGTCTCATGCGGCAATCGCTGACTACCGGCGGAGAGCCGCTGCGCCTGCCCCGAAAAAACCGCCCTGACCGGCCGCTGAAGATCGTTGCGTTGTGCGATGTCTCGGGGTCGATGACCCTTTATGTGCAAGTCTTCCTTGCCTTCCTTGCCGGTCTCATGCGCAGCTACGGCACGGCGGATGCTTACCTGTTTCACACCAGGCTGGTTCGGATCACCGAGGCCCTGCGCGACAAGGACACGTTGCGCGCCCTTGACCGGTTGTCGCTGATGGCCGACGGGTTTGGCGGCGGTTCACGCATTGGGGCCTCACTGGATCGGTTCGCCCATACCTATGCCCGGCGTTTCGTAAACCGTCGCACGGTCGTTCTGATCCTGTCCGATGGTTACGACACCGATGCGCCGGAACGGATCGGGGCGGCGCTGTCCGCGCTCCGCAAAAGGGGGTGCCGGATCGTCTGGCTCAACCTGCTCAAGGGCTGGACCGGATACGCCCCAATCGCGGCCGGGATGCAGGCCGCCCTGCCCCATCTTGACCTTTTTCACCCTGCCAACCGGCTTGCCGATCTCGCCGCCCTGGAACCGGAGTTTGCGCGCCTATGATCCCCGCGGAAATCCTTGATCATGAACTGGCCAATGTCACAGAAAGCCTCCGGGCATCCGGTGCGCCGTTTGCGAGTGCGACGGTGATCCGTACCTTGGGGCAAACAGCCGCAAAACCGGGAGCCAAGGCGGTGCTGTCGGCCGAAGGTGACATCCTGCATGGCTGGGTGGGCGGTGGCTGTGTTAGGGGCGCACTGGGGCGGGCGGCACGCCAGGCCCTGGCCGATGGCACACCCCAGCTGGTCTCTCTCATGCCCGAGGACCTGCTGACCGAGAAGGGCCTTGTCGCAGGTGACCAGGCCGATGGAACCAAGATTGCCCGCAATGGCTGCCCTTCGCGTGGCTCGATGGATATCTTTGTCGAACCCATCCTGCCGCTACCCGAACTGGTGATCTATGGCGCCTCGCCAGTGGCGCAGGCGCTGGCCCGGCTGGCGCCGCAATTCGACTGGACCGTGACGCGGGCCGATCCGGCGGCGGCGTTGCCCGACATCGTGCCTGGCGCGCGGCGGATGATCGTGCTGGCGACCCAGGGTCAAGGAGATGCCCCTGCGCTCATGGCCGCATTGGCGGCCAGCGCGGAACATTGGTCGTTTGTTGGCAGTCGCCGCAAGTTTGCTGCCCTGCGCGCCCGATTCGAAACCGAGGGCATGGATCCTGAAACACTCGACCGAGTGAACGCGCCAGCCGGGTTGGCCATCGACGCCGTCACGCCATATGAAATCGCGCTCTCGATTCTCGCCCGGCTGATCCAGCAACGCCGCCACAAGGCACGCGAGGTGAAGTCATGAGACGCATGCTCGCGCTCTATCGTCGGGTTGTCCGCCATACCGCGACAACACCCGATCAGGCACAAACCCTCGCCCGCATCACGTTTTCCTGCTGCTGAAAAGGACCCCACATAGAACTGAACAACCAGGTCACAATCAACGCGCCCAAGGCTGTTGTCCACGCGGCCCTCAACGACCCCGAGATCCTGCGTCAATGCATTCCGGGATGTGAAGAATTGATCAAAAACTCGGAAACTTAGTTGGAAGCCAAGGTCGTGCTCAAAGTCGGACCAGTCAAGGCGCGGTTCAGCAGGACCGTGGAGCTGGACACTTCCGGCGCTCCGGACGCGTTTTTCGCTGACCGGGCAAGGGAACGGCGGCCCTGCTGGCCATGCCAAGGGCGGCGCAGATGTTACCCTCGTAGAAACAGATGGAAAAACCGTCCTGACCTATCAGGCCAAGGCCGAGATCGCCGGAAAGCTGGCGCAACTGGGCAGCCGGTTGATCCAGGGCACGGCAAAGAAACTGGCCGCCAGCTTCTTTCAGAAATTCGCCGAGGTTGTCGATAACGTCGACGCCTGACACCCGGGCCAAAACAAGCCAGTTGCCAATTTGATCAAAAAGCGGCATCTACCATAGGAATCCATTCGGAGCCTCCCATGGTAGAGTCCCAAGGCACCATCGCCGGTATCCGCCGCGACCGTATCGACACCCTCGCCCGCCGCGAGGCGGAACGCTTTGCATCCACCCGCCCCAGGACGCGCGCCGCGTTGGACGCTGGCGCAGACCAGTTTCTAGACGGTGTTCCGATGCACTGGATGCGTGACTGGCCGATGCCCTTTCCCATGCTGGTGGCCGAGGCGCGCGGCGCCCGGCTGACCGATATCGACGGGCATGTGATCGACGATTTCTGTCTGGGCGATACCGGGTCGATGTTCGGCCATTCACCCGAGCCAGTGGCGCGGGCGATACGGACACAGGCCGATATCGGCCTGACCTACATGCTGCCGACCGAGGCCGCGCTGGAATCGGCGGCACTTTTGACCGAGAAATTCGGCTATTTCCGCTGGCAGATCGCCACCACCGCCTCGGACGCCAACCGGTTCGCCTTGCGCGTCGCCCGCGCAGTCACAGGCAAAGCCAAGGTGATCGTGTTCCACGGTTGCTATCACGGCGCGGTAGACGACTCGATGGTGGAACTGCATCAGGGCCAGACCCGGACCCGTCCCGGTCTTGCCGGGCAGGTGACCGACCTTGCCAAGCTGGCAGTCGCTTGCGAGTTCAACGACCTTAACTCGGTCGAATCGGCGCTCCGTGCCGGGGATGTGGCCGCCATCCTGACCGAACCGGTGATGACAAACAGCTGCATGGTGTTGCCCGATCCCGGGTTTCTGGACGGCCTGCGCGCACTGGCCACGCAGTATGGCGCGCTCTTGATGATCGACGAGACGCATACCCTGTCCTCCGGCCTGGGTGGATACACCGGCGTCTACGGGCTCGACCCCGATGTTTTTGTCGTCGGCAAATGCGTTGCAGGCGGCATGCCCACCGCGGTCTGGGGTCTGCGCCCCGCCGTGGCCGAGGCCTGGCGCGCATATCACGATGCCCGTCCGGGCGGGCATTCCGGCATGGGCACCACCCTGTCTGCCAACCCGATGCAATTTGCCTGCCTGGCCGCCAATCTGTCGCAAGTCATGACCGCCGGCAACTATGCCCATATGGAGGCCGGGGCCGAGCGACTGGCCACCGGGCTGTCCGAGAGTATCGCCCGCCATGGCGTACCCTGGCACGTGGTGCGTGTCGGAGCGCGGGTGGAGTTTATCTGCGCCCCGGGCCCGCTGAAGAATGGAACCGAGGCTGCAACCGCCCATAAACCGGAGCTAGAGGCCGCCATCCATACCGCTCTTTTGAACCGGGGCTGTCTGATCGCGCCCTTCCACAACATGATGCTGGTCAGCCCGGTCACCTCGAACGAACAGATCGACCGGCTGATTGCAACCTTCGACGATATCCTGACCGAACTTCTGACCTGAGGACAAAGACCATGACCACCCCCTGCCCCTCGGGCGCAACCCTGGCCGAGGCCGAAGCCTTTCTCGAAGCCAACCCGGATATCGAGGCGGTCGATATCCTGCTGCACGATTCCAACGGCATCGGGCGCGGCAAGATCATCCGCCGACACGAGTTGGCCTCGCTCTACAAATCCGGTCGCCACATGCCGATCTCGATCCTTGGCCTCGACATCTGCGGCGAGGATGTGCACGAAACCGGTCTGATCTGGGATCAGGGCGACGGCGACCTGCGCGCCTGGCCCATTCCCGGGACGCTCAAGCGGCTGCACAACACAACGCCGCCCCGGGCCGAGGTGTTCATGTCGCTCTACGAACTGGACGGCACACCGATGACCAGCGATCCGCGCCATGCCTTGGCGCGCCAGGTCGAATTGCTGGCCGCCGAAGGGTTGAAGCCCGCAGGCGCGTTCGAGCTGGAGTTCTTTCTGCTCGCCAACGAGCTGGATGCCGACGACAAGGCGCAGCCCGCGCGCGACGTGCTGGATGGCCGCCGCTCACACAAGACCGAGGTTTATTCGGTCGATCATTTGCATGGCATGCTGCCGCTGTTCTCGGACGTTTACAAAGCCGCCGAGCTGGCCGGGATCAAGGCCGAGACCCTGATTTCGGAATACGCGCCGGGCCAGTACGAGTTGACCCTGCACTATCGCGAGGACGTGTTGCAGGCCGCCGATGACCTGATCCGGCTCAAGCGGATCGTGCGCGCCCAGGCCCGCGCCCATGGGGTGACCGCCTGTTTCATGGCCAAACCGGTCGAGGAATATGCCGGGTCCGGCATGCATTTCCACGTCTCACTCCAGGATCGGGACGGCCGCAACGTGTTTGCTGAACAGGAAGAAGGCGAATGGACCGAAACCGTCCTGCACGCCATCGGCGGGATGCGGGACACGATGGCGGAATCGATGCTGGTCTTTGCTCCGCATGCCAATTCCTGGCGGCGCTTTGCCAACCAGAGCTATGCGCCGATCTCGACCAACTGGGGTGTCAACAACCGCTCGGTGGCGCTGCGTATTCCGGCGGGTGACATTCGCGCGCGCCGGATCGAACACCGCCCCTCGGGCGTCGATGCCAATCCCTATCTGGTCGCAACAACCGTGCTTGCCGCCATCCGGCACGGATTGAAGAACCGGATTGATCCCGGCCCCGAGACCATCGGCAACGGCTATGACGAAGGTCAGGACGATCACATGCCGCGCGACTGGCGCACCGCCATCGACGCTGCGCGGGACTCGGCCTTTCTAAAGGACGCGCTTGGCGAGGACATGCACCGGACCTTTGTGGCCGTCAAAGCCGCCGAATACGCTCGGGTCAGTCGCACGGTGTCAAAGCTCGACTTCGATCTCTATCTGCACACGGTCTGAACCCGCCGCGTCAGCCATAACTTGACCTTCGCCCGGACCTGCGTCATGTCAGAACGTCGGGGGGAATGGCATGTCACAGGCGGCCGGAGTGTCCGGAACCGGCATGCGGTTCCGGGACAGATCGGCGGTGCACCCTGGCACAAACACCTGCGCCCGCAACGGAAAGTAGGATCAGATGTGCCCCGCACCTGTTGACGAAAGCACCCCGCGCGGGTTCATCATCCCGATCGGCGGCGGCGAAGACCGCGTCAAGGAAATGCAGATCCACCGCCGGTTTGTCGAACTGTCGGGCGGCGCGGATGCCGATATCGTGGTGATCCCGACCGCCTCGATGCTGGAAGAGACCGGACCAGATTACAATCGCATCTTCTCGGAGCTGGGTGCGGGCCGGGTCGAGTTTCTGCCGATCTCGCGCCGGGCTGATTGCGATAATCCTGATTTCGCAGGAATGCTGGACCGGGCCACCGGCATATTCATGACCGGCGGCAACCAGTTGCGTCTGTCCGCGATTCTGGGCGGCACGCTGGTCGCGCAGAAGATTCGCCGCCGCAACGCCGCCGGTGTTCCGGTTGCCGGAACCTCGGCGGGCGCCTCGATCATGTCCGAGCACATGGTAGCGGGCGGCAGTTCCAACGCAGGCCCTGCCGAGGGAAACATTACCCTGGCACCCGGAATGGGCCTGACAAACGCGGTGATCATCGACCAGCATTTTACCCAGCGCAATCGCCTGGGCCGCCTGCTAACCGCCTCATCTTTCAACCCGTTTCTGATCGGGCTGGGGATTGACGAGGATACCGCCGCCTTCATCGGGCCCGACAACGTGTTCGAGGTGGTGGGCAGCGGAACGGTCACCGTTGTAGACGCCAGCCACCTGACACATTCCTCGATGTGGGAGGCGCGGCGGGGCCAGGCGCTCAGCTTGCTCGGTCTGCGGCTTGACGTTCTGGGTGAAGGGTGCCGTTATGATCTGACTGCGCGGCAGGCGTTTCCACCTGACGAGCATCTGGCGTTCTGCACCCTGCCCGACCGATCCGGCAACAGCGGCGCCACGGGGGGGAAGACTCAACAACAATAACGGGGAGCCATATGAAAGTAGTCTCGACCAATGTCTTTGTCGGCCCGAACGTCTGGGCCAGTTTTCCGGTCATCCGACATGTCATCGACTTGGGACTGCTCGAAGAATGGCCCTCGGCCCGGATCGGGCCCGAGTTTATCGACGGGTTGATCGCGGCACTGCCGGGACTGGCCGAACACGGCTGCTCATACCGCGAACCCGGCGGCTTCATCCGCCGCCTGCGCGAGGACGAAGGCACCTGGCTGGGACACGTTCTGGAACATTGCGCCATCGAGGTGCAGAACGTCGCCGGTTCTGACGTAACCTTTGGGCGGACCCGGGGCACCGGAGAACCCGGCCAGTACAACATGGTCTACGAATACCGCCAGCGCGATGTCGGGCTAGAGGCCGGCAAGCTGGCGATCCGCCTGCTGATGCATCTGCTGCCGCAGGCGCTCAAGGACCAGATCGACTATGAGTTCGACCCCGAGTTCGACTGGAACGACGAATTGCGCAGCTTTGTCCTACGGGCGCAGCGCAAGGAATTCGGCCCATCGACCGGTTCGCTGGTCAAGGCCGCGCAAGCGCGCGACATCCCCTGGATCCGTCTGAACGAAGGCTCTCTGGTGCAGTTTGGCCATGGCAAGTTCCAAAAACGCATCCAGGCCACCATCACCTCGGAAACCAAACATATCGCTGTCGAGATCTCCTGCGACAAGGAAGACACCCACAACCTGCTGAACGACCTCGGCCTTCCGGTGCCGCAACAGCGCATGGTCTATTCCGAACGCGAGGCGGTGCGTGCGGCCGAACGCATCGGCTATCCGGTGGTGATCAAGCCGCTGAACGCCAATCACGGGCGCGGCGTGTCGATCAACCTCAATACACCCGCAGAAGTCGAAGCAGGCTTTGCCGAGGCAAAGGAACATTCCAAGAGTCGTGCCATTCTGGTCGAAAGCTTTATCACCGGGTTCGATCACCGCATGTTGGTGGTCAACAACAAGCTGGTCGCGGTGGCCAAACGTGTGCCGGGCCATGTGGTCGGCGACGGGACCCATACCATCGCCGAATTGGTCGATATCGTGAACCAGGATCCGCGCCGGGGCATTGGCCATGAAAAGGTTCTGACCAAGCTGGAACTCGACACCCAGGCCAATCGCCTGATGGCCGCCGCCGGTGTGACCGAAGAGACCGTATTGCCCGCAGGCGAGATATTCTATCTGCGCTCGACCGCGAACCTGTCCACCGGCGGCACCGCCATCGACCTGACCGATGTCGTGCATCCCGACAACCGCGACATGGCCGAACGCGCCATCATGGCGGTTGACCTGGATGTCGGCGGGGTCGATTTCCTGATCGACGACATCACCAAATCCTACAAGGATATCGGCGGCGCCATTGTCGAGGTCAACGCAGCGCCCGGTTTCCGCATGCATGTCGCCCCGTCCGAGGGCCAGCCCCGCGATGTGGCAGGCCGGGTGATCGACATGCTGTTCCCGGCCGGGGAACAGACCCGCATCCCTATCGCCGCGATCACAGGCACCAACGGCAAGACGACGACTTCGCGCATGCTGGCGCATATCATGAAAACCAGCGGCAAGATCGTCGGCATGACCTCGACCGATGGCGTCTATGTCGATGGCAAGCTCAGCGTCAAGGGCGACATGACCGGGCCGAAATCGGCGCAGATCGTGCTGCGTGACCCGGCGGTGGATTTTGCCGTGATGGAGACCGCGCGCGGTGGGTTGGTCCGCTCGGGGCTGGGATACCAGCGCTCGAACGTGGCCGCCTGTCTCAACGTTTCGGCCGATCACCTTGGCCTTGGCGGCATCGACACGGTCGAGGAACTGGCCGTCGTGAAGCGCGTGGTGATCGAAAGCGCAACCGACACCGCAGTGCTGAACGCCGACGACATCAATTGTCTGAAAATGGCCGATTACGCTGATGCGGACACGATCTTTTACGTCACCACCAGCCCAAACCACAGCCTGGTGAAGGAGCATATCAAGGCGGGCGGCAAGGCCATCGTGCTGGAAAAGGGCATGAATGGCGACATGCTGACGATCTACGACAACGGGCTGCATATCCCTGTTCTGTGGTCGCACCTGATCCCCGCCACGCTCGAGGGCAAGGCGCTGTTCAACGTGCAGAACGCCATGTTCGCGGCCGCCATGGCCTATAGCTTCGAGGTCGATCTGGACAATATCCGGCATGGTTTGCGTACCTTTGACACCAGCTATTTCCAGGCGCCGGGCCGGATGAACGTCTATGACGAGCATCCGTTCAAGGTCATCCTGGATTATGGGCACAACCCCGCAGCCCTTGGTGCCATGGCCGAGCTTGCGGACCGGATGGAGATCAAGGGCCGCAGGCTGTGCGTTGTGTCCATGCCGGGTGATCGTCGCGATCAGGACGTGGTCGATGCCGCCGCCGCGCTGGCAGGACATTTCGACCATTTCATCTGCAAGGCGGATGATCGGCGCCGTGGCCGTGGCCATGACGAGATCCCGCAGATGCTGCGCCAGGCACTGATGCAGAACGGGGTGGATGATACGGCTATCACCGTCATCCCCGACGAGGTCGAGGCCGTCAACGCCGGTCTTGGCATGGCCGCGCCCGGTGATCTGCTGGTCATATTTGGCGACGACACGACCCGCTGCTGGAAACAGATCATCTATTTCAACGCGCCGGGCGATCAGCCAAAACCGAAGGGGACCTCTGCCACCCGACAGCCTGTGGCCACATTCGAAGACATGTTCGACACCGACCAGACCCTGATCCGGGACGAACGCGGCGTGCGCCTCGCCCGCGACATCAGCGAAAACGCCGACTGATCGGAGGGGCCGGCATGGACCGGATCGAACAGCTTGAAACGGCGCTGACGATTGTCAGCGCGACTTCGGATCTGATCCGGGTCGAGGATGCCCGCCGCCTGACCGGCCCGGGATTGTTGTGGAACCGGCCCGGCGCGGTGATGGATGTGTTCTTTGACAGGCTGGAGCCCGAACGGATGACCAGCCTATGGATGCATCACGCGCGCCGGGTGCTCGACGCACTCGGCTGGCGGGAAGAGGCGGCGATCACGCGGGTCTTTACCGGTGGCGCCAACCTCGCCCTTTCGGCTCCGATGGACCAGCTCTATTCGGCGATCTTCGTGGCACAGACCGCCTGGCATTTCTGCGCCGCCGAGCTGCTGGGCGAGCAACCGGACGATTTCGACCGGATGATTTTCGACCTGCGCGGAGTCATGGAGACCGAGGCGAACCCGGTTCTGATCGCGCTGATCCGTGCGGCCGAAGAACATGGGATCGATATCCTGTGCGACGACGATGCCGTTTCCATCGGTCACGGCACCGGCAGCCGGACCTGGCCCGTCGACGCCCTGCCCGCCCCCGATCAGGTCGATTGGGCGGCGCTGCATGACATCCCCATGGCCTTTATCACCGGCACCAATGGCAAGACGACCACGACTCGCCTGCTCGAGGCGATTGCCCGCGCCTCGGGCAAGACAGCCGGTCTCACCTCGACCGAGTTTGTCCGGGTGGGCGACGAGATCCTCGACCGGGGCGACTACTCGGGCCCGGGTGGCGCCCGCATGCTGCTGCGCGATCCAAGGCTGGAGATTGCCTGCCTCGAAGTGGCGCGCGGAGGTATCCTGCGGCGCGGCCTGCCGACCCGTGCCGCCCACGCCGCCGTGGTCACCAATGTCGCCAACGACCATCTGGGGCAATACGGCGTGAACACGGTGCCGGAACTGGCGCAGGCGAAATTTGCTGTGCACCGGGCGCTGGCCCCGGGTAGAATTCTGGCCCTCAACGCCGACGACGCGTTCGTTCGGGCCGAGGCCGCGCGCACTCAGGCGAACATCTGTTGGTTCTCGCTCGACCCCGAGCGCGCTGAAATCCACGCCGCAAAAGTGGCCGGACAGCCCTGTGCCTATTTGCGCGGCGAAACGCTGGTGTTCTTCGACGGCACTGCGGAACAGGACATCCTGCCGGTGGCTGACGTCCCAATCACCATGAACGGGGCGGCCCGTTACAATGTGCTGAACGCGCTGGCGGCGCTTTGTCTTGCGCTGGCCATGGACATTCCCGTTGCCGCCATTCGGCAGGGTCTACGCAACTTCCGCCCCGATCCCACCGACAACCCCGGTCGGTGCAACGAGTTCGCCCATAACGGCGCGCGGGTGTTTGTGGATTTCGCCCATAATCCACATTCCATCGCCGCCGTTTGCGAGGCTTTGGCCAACCTGCCCGCCAAACGCCGCTTCATCATGCTGAGCCACGCAGGCGACCGGTCGGATCAGGACATCCGCGATGTGACCACCGCCGCGCTTGGTTTCCAGCCCGACGTCGTTGTCGCCGCCGAGCTGCCGGACTATCTGCGCGGTCGTCAACTGGGAGAGATACCGGCGCTGATCGAACAGGCAGCCACCGGTACGGGTTTGGCCAAGACCCAAATCCAGCGCGCGGATTCGCCGACCGAAGCCGCCCGGATGATCCTGGATCAGGTCGGACCGGGCGACCTCGCCCTGTTACTGGTCCTGTCGGAACGCGACCGGGTGTTTGCTCTATTGGAGGACCGCTAGGGCCCGGCCCTAGTGGTCACAGCTTGATCCCAAGCCGCTTGATCTTGTCGTTCAATGTCCGGCGCGGCAGGCCCAACAGGTCCGCCGCGCGATCCGTATGGCCCCGGCATTGTGCCAATGCCGCGTGAATCTCGCGCGCCTCAAAGGCGGCGACACGTTCGGGCAGGGTTTCGGCAACCTTCACCTCGGCATCGCCTTCTGCGGCGTCACCGACCCCCAGGCCCAGAACGAAACGTTCGGCCAGCGCCCGCAATTCGCGGGCGTTCCCGGGCCACGAGCGCCGCATGAGACGCGCCCGCAAACCGATGGTAATCTCCGGCAACGCCCGGCCATGGCGGCGCGCCGCCTCGGATGCGAAAGCGGCAAACAAGAGTGGAATGTCGCCGGGGACCTCCCGCAAAGGCAGAGTCTCGATCTCGGCACCGGCAAGCCGATAGTAAAGGTCGGCCCGGAACCCGCCTGCAAAGGTCATCGACTTGAGATTCACCTTGGACGTCGCGATCACCCGCAGATCTAGCGGGCGCAGCCGATTCTCGCCCAGGCGCTCGACAGCGTTCTCTTCGAGAACCCGAAGCATCTTGGCCTGCAAGGCCGGCGGCATCATGTCCACCTCATCCAGCAACAGCGTACCGCCGTTGGCCAGTTCCAACTTACCGGGCTTGTCCACCGCCGCGCCGGGAAACGCGCCGCCGACGCAACCGAACATCTCGATCTCGAACAGGCTTTCCGGCAGTGCGGCGCAATTCAGCGCCACAAATCCATGTTTACCGCGCGGCCCGCCTGCATGCAGGCTGCGGGCAATCAATTCCTTTCCGGTACCCGTCTCTCCGGTGACCACAACGTTTACGTCCAGCGGGCCAAGCGCCGAGACCTTGGCACGAAGATTGGCGATGGCGGGGCTGTCTCCGACAATCTCTTCGTTCGCGATGCGCGACTTCACACGGCGCAGTTCTGCGCGCGTTGCCCGAGCGGCAATCACACGCCCAATCACCAGCAGAAAATGATCGGCGTTGTATGGTTTTTCAAGGAAATCCTCGGCCCCCAGGCGGATCGCGCGCACAGCCTGCGGCACGTCGCCGTGCCCGGTGATGACAATCACCGGATGGTCACCCCCGCTCTCCTTGAGCGCAGAAACCAGGTCGAGCCCATCCATGCCGGGCATCCTGAGGTCGGTTATCACAATCGCCGGATCAGCCTCGTCAAGCGCCGCAATCGCACCTGACGCACCAGCAAAGGACATCACCCTGTACCCCGCCGCCTCGATCAGATCGGCGGCGGCGAGACGGTGATCCTCGTCATCGTCGACAACAAACGCAAGTTCCGTCATTCGGCCGCCTCCCCCAAGGCGGCGGCGGCGGGCAACAGGACCGTAATCCTGGTGCCCTCGCCGGGTTGTGAGACGATTTCAAGCCGCCCGCCGAATTCTGTTACAATGGCCTGACTGATCGACAGGCCCAAACCCAGGCCCTCACCCCCGATCTTGGTCGAATAAAACGGTTCGGTCACCCGGCCAAGATCATCGGGCGCGATCCCCGGCCCGTTGTCCGACACGGCGAGCCAGACCTGAACACCGTCATTCCCGGTTTCGACACTGACACACGCCCCTTGGCGGCCTTCGACGGCATCCAGCGCGTTAAGCAGGAGGTTCAGGCAAACCTGTTCCAGGCGAACCGGACCGGCCATTGCCAGAACGGCATCAGACGACGGCACAAACACAGGATTTATCGCCGTCGCTTTCGACCTCGGCTCGACCAGGTCCAGCGCGTTTTCGGCAACCTTGTTCAGGTCGGTCAACGAGCGCAGATTCTGCTCCTTCTTGCTGAAACTCTTGAGATGTTTGGTGGTGCGCTGCATCCGCTGGATCAGGTTTCGCGCCCTGCCTATACGGGCATTTGTCTTGTCCGCATCGCCAGACATTTCCGTAGCCGCAAGCGTCGCTTCCAATGCCGCCAGCGGCTGGCTCATCTCATGCACAATGGCTGCCGACATCCGCCCCAGAGCGGCCATCTTCTCGGTATGGACAAGGGATTCCTGTGCGGCGCGCAGATCGTCCTCGGTCTTGCGACGGGCCACGACCTCTTGCGCCAGTTCCTGCGTCCGCTCGGCTACCCTCGCCTCTAACAGCACACCCTGGCGCAGGCGCAACTGAACCAGCTGGCGCCGCTGGTGGACGATCATGGCAAGCCCTGTTGCAGCAGTCGCAACCAATGCCGCACCAAACGCCCAGAGCAGCGCCGATACAATGACTGGCTCCAAAGGCTTCGCCGAGATCAGCTGCCAGCCATCCGCCTCGATCGTGGTTGACGTGCCACGCAGGGCCACGCCACCTGCCCCGGGCAACAGCATGATACCCGCCGATGGCGGATCTGACAGCAGTCTTGCCGCACCTGTGATATCAACACCATCATAAGTGCGCAGCCGCCTCAGCCGGTCCAACGCATCGTCGGACAATGCAGACAACGGTCGGTAAAGCCAGTCCGGCACCCCGGAGAGAAAAACCATCCCGTCGCGGTCCGCGATGGCGGTTGCGACACCCGCGCTCTGCCAAGTCGCTTCCATCGGCTTGAGGTCGATCTTGACCACCATAACCCCAAGGTTCTCTCCGCTCCCGACCCGGGTCGCCAGGAAGTATCCCGGCTTTCCGGTTGTCACACCGATGGCATAGAACCGGCCCCGGTCACTGGCCATCGCGTCGGAAAAATATGGACGAAAAGCGTAGTTGTTGCCCACGAAACTCTTGTTGGTTGCCCAGTTCGAGGCGGCGATCGCAGTACCGGCCGCATCCAGCAGGTAGAGATCGGTGGCGCCTGCACGCTGGCTGATCGTCTCAAGATAACGGTTCGCCGCTTGAATCGCTGTCTCGGAACCCGGCATCCGCAGAGCACGGCCGATCCGGACATCCTCGCCCGCAACATCCGGCAGTGCCCTGAACCGTTCGATTTCCGTCTCGATGGCCCGCCGGGTCAGAATCAAAGATTGTCCAAGCTCGGCATCCATCGCGGCGAGCCCGGCCCGGTACGCGACTGTAAACGCACTGACAGCCGCCAGAACGGCGATGGCTCCGATCAGGGCGAAGACGCGACGTGTCATCCTCCGCCTATCCCTTGCCGCCAATTGCATGCCCGACCCTTTCGCCCGCAAGGCCACCTTGTCCGCGCAGCGTAGCGGATTGCGCGGACAAGGTCACGGTCCGGCGTCACTGTCACCCACACGGAGAGATCTCGATCGCAACGCCCGGTGACTGGCCGATCTCGTGACAATCGGAACCGTCACAGATTGTCCATCCACCCCCGGTCGCTCCGGACGCCGCAAGGTTCAGCCGAGGCACCGGCGGCAATATCGGGGCCCAGATCCACCAGCCGCTTTCCAGCACGGCATCAGGGCCGGGGTCCATCCCAGCCCCCGATCCCTTGACCGCGGCCTCGGTCAATCTGAGCCTGCCTCCCTCGATCACCCAATGCTCGCGCCACACGGTCTTTTCCACCGAATGATTCCAGCTCAGGTCAAAGCCTTGCGATGCAAGAGCCAGCACAGTCGTGCCGACCAGGAGGCAGGCGGTGCTCATGCCGTGCTTGCGACGCGGGCACGCCACACCAGGCCCGCAAAGAGTGCGGCCATGGCAAAACCCGCTTCGTCCGTGAGTGGTAGCGCAGCAATGAGCGTAACGGCGGCGGCGGCGGCAAGAAGGCGCAGCAACCAGGACAGTGGACGGCCCAGCCAACCGATAACGGCCGCCCCCCACAGCCCGATGGCAAGGGTGGTCTTGGCGACGATATAGGCCACCGCGGGCCAGAAACCCAACGCCTCGGCCAGCGGGCCGCCGTCCTGCAACATCAAGGTCGGGGTATAGACGGCCATGAAGGGGATGACAAAACCGGCAGCAGCCACCTTGATCGCCTCCAGCGCGATCTTCAGGCCGTTTTCCTTGGCAATCGGTGCCGCCGCAAAACAGGCCAGGGCCACGGGCGGCGTCAGATCAGCAAGGATGCCGAAATAGAACACGAACATGTGGCTGACGATCAGCGGAACCCCAAGGGCCAGCAGCGCGGGCCCCGCAATCGACGAGGTGATGATATAGTTGGGGATCGTCGGAATGCCCATGCCCAGCACGATGCAGGTGATCATAGTCAGGATCAGCGACAGGATCAGGCTTTTGTCGCCCACATGCACGATGAACTGGCCAAAGGTATTGGCCGCCCCGGTCAGGGTCATCGTACCGATAATGATACCCACCAGGGCACAGGCGATACCCACCGGCAGCGCTGTCTTGGCACCCTCGGCCAGACTGTCACGGCACAGCGCCAGCGTCTCGCGCCCGCCCTTTGACACCGCGTTCCATCCGATCAGCGCGGCGATGGCGACGGCCACCGGCAGGATACCGAACTCAAAGAACGCGGCGGCAATGGCGCCCAGGCCGATCCAGAACAGGATGCGGATCACACCTCCCGGCAGCCCCAGTGCAATCGACCCGCCAAGGATCAGCATCACCGTCATAGCAAGCCCGATGGTCCCCGCGAACAGAGGCGTAAAGCCAGAGAACAGCAGGTAGACCAGCACAGCCAAGGGCAGGATCAGGTACCAGTTCTCTTTCAGCGCCTTCAGCGGCGAGGGCAATTCGGACTTGGCCATGCCCTTCAGCCCGTGCCGCCCTGCCTCCAGATGCACCATCCAGAAGGCCGAGGCGAAATAGAGGATCGCCGGAATCAACGCCGCCTTGACCACCTCGACGTATTCGACACCCAGCGTCTCGGCCATGATAAAGGCAACCGCGCCCATCACTGGCGGCATCAACTGGCCGCCCATCGACGCGGTGGATTCGACACCACCCGCAAAGGCCGAGCGATAGCCAAAGCTTTTCATCAACGGAATAGTGAACTGGCCGGTGGTGACCACATTGGCCACCCCCGAGCCCGAGATCGTGCCCATCAGTCCAGAAGAGACCACCGCCACCTTGGCCGCCCCGCCCTGTTTGTGCCCCACCAGACCCAGCGAGACATCGGTAAACAGCTTGATCATGCCCGCGCGTTCCAGGAAGGAACCGAACAGGATGAACAGAAAGATGTAAGACGAGGACACATAGGTCGGGATGCCGTAGATCCCTTCGGTGCCATAAGCCATGTGGTCGATCACCTGGGCAAAATCATAGCCCCGGTGATTAAGTGGCGAAGGCAAAAATTCGCCCCAGAAACAATAGGCCAGAAATCCCCCAGCGATGATCGGCAGCGCCGATCCCATCAGCAGCCAGGCCGCAGCGAACACCGTAATCAGCGCCGCGACACCCAACACGATATCACGCGGCAGCGGATCGCCCGCCCGCAGGATCAATGGCGTGTACTCCCACCATTGGTACAGCGCCACCACGACACCAGTCAGCGCCAATGCCCAGGCGACAGCCCGAAACGACAGTGTCTTTTTCTTCAACGCCGCTAGCAATGGGAATCCCAGAAGCGTCAGGAACCCTACATGGAATGCCCGGACGATCTGGCTTGAAAAATCCAACAGGTGCGCCGCAGTCGCAATCTGAAAGACCGAAAAGACGACCGCGATCCAGAACAGCGCCCGCCCCTCGGCCGTCGCGGGAAAGCTTTCGGCCAGTGGATCATGCAGCCCCAAGTCGGGTGCATCCTTGGGCATGTCGTGATGTGGCTGTGTCATAGTGGTTTTCCCCTCCCCGGAAAGCCAAAAGACCCGGATGGCACAAGGCCACCCGGGACAGAGGTCTTACATAAGGCCCGCTTCCTTGTAGAAACGCTCGGCCCCCGGATGCAGCGGGATCGGCATGCCGGTCAGCGCATTTTCCAGCTTGATCTGCGCTGCGGCCTTGTGCGCCGCTTCCAGCTCGCCCAGGTTCTCGAACAGCAGCTTGGTCATCTGATAGGCGGTCTCCTCGGACACGTCCTCATGCGTGACGAGGAAGTTCACCACCGCGACAGTCGGCACATCCGCATCCTGCCCCTGATAAGTGCCTGCCGGAATGGTCGCGGCAATATAGGGCGCGCCAAGCGCGCTGATCACCGCCTCCGGCACCGACACCAACTGAATGTCGATCGAGGCCGACAGATCCTTGATCGAGGCCACACCCAGACCTGCGGATTGCAGCGTGGCGTCCAGCTGCCGGTTCTTGATCAGCTCGACGGACTCCGCAAACGGCAGATATTCGGTCTTGCCCAGATCGTCATAGGACATTCCCGCCGCCTCAAAAATCTTGCGCGCGTTCAACTCGGTCCCTGACTTAGCTGCGCCAACCGATAGACTCTTGCCCTTCAACCCGTCCAGAGACGAGATACCGCTTTCCTTTGAGGCCACGATCTGGATGTAGTTCGGATAGACCGCCGCGATCCCGCGCAGCTTCGACAAGGGCTGTTTGAACCCGGCGTCGGCGTCCCCTTCCCAGGCCAGCTTGACCGAGTCGCCAAGCGCCAGTGCCAGCTCGCCCTTGCCCTGTTGTAGCAGGTTCAGGTTCTCGACTGAGGCCTTGGTCGATTGGACCTGGGTCCGGGCTCCGGGGATGTTGTCGGCATAGATCTTGGACAGGCCGACGCCCAGCGGATAGTAGACCCCAGAGGTTCCGCCCGTAAGGATGTTGATGAACTCTTCGGCTCGGGTCGCCGCAGGTGTCACCAGCGTCGCTGCGGTGACCAGTGCGGCTAGTTTCACACCAAGTGTCTTCATTTTTTCCTCCCAAAAAAGTCTGCGCTTCATGGCTGATATCGCAGCGTCATCTCTTAGGGTTTCCACTGCGGAACCGTCAGCGATTTCGTCTTTTGGCCGTAAACTCCCGGGCAAAGATCTGCCCTGACCGAGGCAGATTTCTGCTCCACGCTCGGCAACCCAGCCTGGCGGGCGCTTTCATTTTCTCGGTAGCATCCCTGTTTTTTACAAGCTGTCGAAAGCTACTCGCTGACCTCCGCAAGGCTTTCCAGCCCTGCGATATGTGAGGTCTCCGGGCTGCAAAGCCTTGCTCCCGACAGCGCCCCGGTGGGACATTTCTACTTTGCAGAACCGGTGTCACTTCAAAGTGGTTGCAACACATCATCCAAAAGGCTGCGGAGTTTGCGACAAAGCGGTCTGTTTACCGCGCGAGACGCGCTGGAAATATGCGCTGATATTGATGCGCCAAACGTCGGAATAGCGGTCGACGTCTATCATGTCTGGTGGGACCGGACCTTGCCCGAAACGTTGCAGGATGCGCAGGGCCGGGTATTTGGCTATCACCTTTGTGATTGGCTGGAGGACACTTCTCATATGCTCCTCGACCGTGGAATGACGGGCGATGGAGTGGCCGACCTAAAGGCAATCCGCCGGGGTGTAAAGGATGCCGGGTATGACGGCCTGTGCGAGGTCGAAATCTTCTCCGCCGCGATCTGGTGGAAGCGACCCCCCGAAGAGGTTCTTGACGTCGCCGTCGAACGGTTTCGGACCGTTTGCTGAACAAAAGCCTTTCAGTTTGCACCGGTATCGCCAAGTCTGATCAGACGACCGTCCTTCACCCATCTACCTCTTTTTTTACGCACCAGGATTGGGATGGTCGGTGGGTCCATTCCTGCGGAAATCTTCAAGAGCGGCGTAAAACGCCGGCAAGATGATGATAATCAGGATGGTCGCCGCCAACAGGCCAAAGACCAGGGAAATCACCAGCGGTTTGAGGGTCTGCGCCTGCGTCGAGGTTTCAAGCAACAATGGCGCCATGCCTATTATCGTTGTGGACACAGAAACGAAGATCGGGCGAAAGCGGCTGCGCACGGCGTCTCCGGCCGCAATCACCGCTGATTTTCCCTCGGCTTGACGTGTCTTGATGACACCGACCAGAAGGATTGCATTATTGACGACGATCCCTGCCAGCGATGCCGCGCCGACAAGAGAGGGCATCGAGATGTTGTAACCCATCAGAACATGGCCCCAGATCACGCCCAGAAATGCCAGCGGGATCGTCAGCATGACGATCACCGGCTCGACATAGCTGCGGAACTGAAAGCTCAGCACCACGTAGACGCCGACAAGGCCGATGAGGAAACCGCGCAGGATCGAGGCAACAGTCTCGGCCGAATTCGCCGCCTGTCCGCCGATGTCAAAGCCAAGTCCGGGCATCGTTTGTGCAAGCTCAGGAAGGAAGCTGCGCGAAAGTTGGGCAGTGATCGCATCCGCGTTGCCAATCCGCCCGTCAACATCCGCAGACACCGTCAGGGTTCTGATACCATTGCGCCGCGTCAGGCTGCCCCAGCCGCGCGACTCTGTTATCAACGCGACGGTCGACAACGGAGCGGTTCCGCCGCCGGGAAGCGCGATGTCGAACGATGCCAGATCACCGCGTGTTGCACGATCGGACCCCGCCAGCAGGACCTCGACCTCCCAGGCGTCGTCGCCCCGCCTAAGCTCGGAGAGTTGGGTGCCGATGAAGGCGGCGCGCAACTGTCCCGCGACATCGGCGGCCGTAAGACCCAGAGACTCGGCGCCCGGTGCCAGCGCAAGGCGCAGCTCGGGCGCACCCGGCCGGAGGTCAACGATGGCGTTGCGCACGCCGGCATAAGTTTCAAGTTCGGCAAGTGTTGCGCGTCCGGCTGCCTCAATAACGTCCAGTTCGGTATGGGTCAGCCGCAATTCGACAGCGATCCCCTGTGGCCCGATGCCCGGCTCGGTCAAAACCAGCGACGTGACACCGGCCAATGGCCCGATTTCCTCGCGCCAGAGTGTGACTATCTCGTCCAACGTGCTGGTCCGGGTTTCCGCGCCCAGCAGGTCCACGGCAACGGTCGCGACATGCGCGCCCGTTTCACCTGCCGACAGGTTACGGCCCATCCGGGTGATACGGCGCGTGACCAGGGACTGGTCGCCGGGCTGGGCGGGCGTCAGCCGGGAATTCACCCGGTCGATTGCGGCTTCGACCTGTTCGACGGCCTCGGTCGTTCGGGCCAGCGGCGTTCCGCCGGGCAGGATCAGGCGTGCCTCCAGCACATCGCCGTCGATCTCCGGCAGGGCCTCGCGCTTGATGATCCCGCCACCAACGGCGCCGACGGTCAGCACCAGGGCGCCTATCGACAGTCCCACCACAAACCAGCGTGCCTTTATCGCCAGGTCCGCCAGACGGCCGACGCCGCCGTCGCGCAAGGCTTCGAAACCACGATCAAACCGGAGGCGGAAGTTCGACGGAGCCTGTCCTCTCAGACTGCCTTTCAGGTGGTGCGGCAGGATCAGGAAAGCCTCGACCAGCGACGCGGCCAGCGCCGCCAGCAGGACGACAGGCAGTACTTCCAGAACGGCGCCCAGCTCGCCAGCCAGAAACGCCAGCGGCAGAAAAACGCAGAGCGTTGTCAGGAACGAGGACACGACGCCGGGCGCGACACGGGCAACCCCTGCGACCACGTTTTCAAGCGTCGCACCGTTGGCCGTTTCAACGGCAATCGCCTCGGCAATGACGATGGAATCGTCCATAACGATCCCGATCGCCATCAACAGCGCGACAAGCGTGATCATGTTTAGGCTCAGACCGGACAGGCCCATCCACAGAAACGCGCCCGCAAAAGCAACCGGCAGCCCCATTGCCGCCCAGATGGCAAAGCCCGGCCGGAAGAAGAGGCTCATGACCGCCACGACCAGAACCAGCCCCATCACCCCGTTCTGAACCAGCATCGCCAAACGATCGCGGATGATAGACGTGACATCCTGAACGACTTCGACTTTCAGACTATTGGGAAGACGTGCCATTTCTTCGGTCGCCAGTTCCGTGATCGCGTCAAGAATCCTGAGCGCATCGGCGTCCAGCGATTTGGTAACGTCGATCAGGATCGCTGGGGTTCCATTCAGATAGATACGGTCGGAGGTGGGTTCGAATGTTTCCTCGATCTCCGCGACATCCTCGAGTGTCAGCGTCGCACCGTTTTCCAGCGCGAGGACAGGGATGCGGGCCAGCTCTGGCAGTTTCTCACGCTCGGCCGTGAATCTCACGGTCAGGTCGATGCCCGGCCCTTCGAGTATTCCGACCGGCAAATCGACGTTCTGGGCCCCCAACGCGCTGGCCAGACTGGCTGGCGTCAGACCATGTGCCTCCAGAACATCGGCCTGCGCGCTGACGCGAATTGTTCGGGTTCCCAGCCCGGCCCGGGTCACGCGGGCAACACCGGCCAAAGCTGTCAGGCGATCTGAAAGCGTTTCGGCGTAGAGATCGAGCTCGGTCAACGGCAAGTCGCCCGATACGGCGATCGACGTCACGGGATCCGAGCGATGCAACTCGCGCACGATAGCCAGATCGGCACGGTCGGGAAAACTGTCGATTGCCGCAACTTCGGTGCGCAGCATGTTCACGAAACGGATCGGGTCGTTGCCGGGCGCCATCGTGGCAACGGCGCGCGCGCGGCCGGTTTGTGCGGTGCAGGTGAAGGTTTCAAGCCCCTCGACCCCCTGCACCCCATCCCAGAGCGGCGCGCAGATGCCGCTCTCGACATCTTCGGCCGCGGCGCCCCGGTAGGGAACGGTCACTTCTGCTTCGACCGCGCGAAAATCGGGGAAGGTCTCGCGCAGCAGGCCCGGCACGGCAAAACTGCCGGCCGCCAGGAACAGCAAGAGGAGCAGGTTGGCCGCTGTCGGATGCCCCGCGAACCAGCGGATCATCGCGTCACCTCGACAGGTGCCAGCGCAAGACCGGGGATCGCCGGCGCGATGGTATCGATCACGACCCGGTCGCCAGCGATCAACCCATCAAAGATGACGACGCGCCCATCCTGTGCGAACCCCGGTGTGACCTGTCTCAGTTCCAACCGGTTCTCGGCATCGGCAACCAGCACGATCCCGCCGTGCAGCGCCGCTTCTGGCACGGTGATGACATCTGACAAGGACGCGCCGGTCAACACGAGCCGGACCTGCATGTTTGGCACAAGCGGGAGCCGGTATGGCGGATCCGCGCCCTGGTAAGGATCGGTGATCGTAACAACCACCGCGACGGTTCGGGCGCGGGGATCGAGCGCGCCTTCGATCCGCGACACCTGCCCTGACCAGGTTTGGCCGGGATCGGCGATTGGGCTGACGATCACGCCAATCGCATCCGCCAGCCCCGTTCGCAACGTGTCCTGCATCGAGTGGCCTTCGGGCAAACGGGGGATCAGACGGCGAAACTCGTCAATGGGAAGATGCGCGACAACTTCGACCGCATTCAGACCATCCCCGCGAATGACAACTTGGCCGGGGGTCACGGGCTGAAACAGCTCTACCGGTATTTGGGTCACGCGAAGATTGAAAGGTGTGATCAGTTTCGTCCGCTCGAGCGACCGGCGCGCCCGGTCGATTGCGGCTTGCGTCCGGGCGATCTGTGCATCCAGCCTCAGTTCCCGCGACGGGACAAGCGCCAGGGAATTTTCGAGCTCGGACACGGTCCGCCTGGCAAGCAGGGTGGCGCGTTCGCTCTCGTCGGCACGTGTCTGCGGCACGGATCCTTGCAACACGAGTTTTTCGGTGCGCCGGAGATCTGCCTCGGACAGAGCAAGCCGTTTCTGTTCCAGTTCGAGGATACGTCCGGTATTGGCGGCCTCGATCCCGATTTGTCTGCCCTCGGCCTGCAAGGCCGCAAGGTCGGCTTCGGCCTGCCTGAGTGACAGTTCGTAATCCGAGGGGTCAATTCGGAGAACCTCGGTTTCCGCAGAGATTATGCGCCCTTGTTCCAGGTCAGGGTGGCGCCAGATGACCTCTCCCTGAACCTCGGCAACCGCGACCCAGGTGTCGGCCGCGCGCAGGTTTCCCCAGACCGACGCGGCAGGCCGGATAGCCTGCGGCGTGACCGTTTCGATGCGAACCGAAAGCGCGGGCGCGGCACCGTCCGTTTTTGCGGGCCCGGGTGCGCCGGCGATCAACCAGGCCGCCGCGGCAATCCCGAGGGCGATGGGCGGCAGGGCGAGCAAGGGGCCGACGCGCATGGTTTCACTCCTGTGGTTGACGCATGCGGCTCAGGATCCCGTCCCGCAGCACGAACTGATGATAGAGCGCTCCGGCAACGTGCAGGGCAACAAGCCCCAGCAGCAGCACTTTCATGACATTATGGCCCGACGCCGCAGCCTCGACTCCCCCGAACCAGGCGACTGCCCCGCTGATGGGCATCAACAGCATCAGGCCGTAGAGGCCAATGTGGGTCACCCTGGCGATCAATTGCTGCTGGACTGATCCGACCGGTACCGGGGCCGTACGCCGGGAGCGAAGGGCAAGCCGCCAAACCGTAAGAGCAAGCACCAGCAACCCACCCGCCACATGACCAAGGACCAAGGGATTGAACGCGATCTCCCCACCTTCGGAGATTTTCTCCCATGCGGCGGAAATGGAGTTCTTGAACAGGTATTGCAGCGCGATCAGGGCAAAGGCCGCCCAATGCAGGACAATCTGAATTTGGGAGTATCCGGCGCGCGGTTGCATGGAAGTCCTCCTTGCGGGCTCTGCGACTCACAGTCGGTGTTGCAATATGGTTCAATTTATGTGAGTTATAACTCACTAACAATAGGTGACCCAATGCCGCGCCTGAGTGCCGAAGACCGAAAGGCTCAGATCATTGCTCAGGTACTTCACCTGGCGTCGGAAATCGGACCGGATCGCTTGAGCACGACCGATGTGGCGCGCGCTGTCGGCATCAGCCAGCCCGCCGTGTTTCGCCACTTTCCCACCAAGGGAGACTTGTGGTTGGCCGTGGCAGAGAATGTAGCGGCCTCGCTAAGAGAGCGCTGGAAAGACGCCACCGTACAGGAATTGGAACCACAGTCCCGACTCAAGGGGCTGATCGGCGCCCAACTGTCGGCAATTGCCGAAAGACCCGCGTTGCCATCTCTGCTTTTCTCGCGGGAACTCACGGTGGACAACCCACCGCTGCGTAAGGTGTTTGATCATCTGCTCGCATCGTTTCAATCCCAGCTTGCCGATTCTGTCACCGGCATGCAAACTCAGGGAATTCTACGCCCGGACATGGCGGCGCAGGACGCGGCTGTCCTGCTCATTTCGGCCATGCAGGGCGTTGCGATCCGTTGGACCCTGGGTAATCGCTGCTTCGACCTTGTGGAGGAAGGGAGGCGGCTGATCGAGGTACAATTGACGATCATGAGTGTTCAGAGAGAACCTCTGTCGTAGCTCCACCGGCACGGTGCCCCCTTCCCGTGATTCAACACCACGACCGGCGTCTTCCGTGTCGCGATTAGCCTTGAGGGTGATGCAGCTCAATGGTGCCAGTTTCCGGACTGTAACGCAGCCTTTCCCGTGAACCATCGTTTGCGGTTCTCCGATGCCGCGGCTGCATCGAGAATGTACAAAACGTATCCTTGTGCCACGATCTGGCGTTAAGCAGCTAGAAAGAACGAAAGTCGAAGGAACTTGGTCTAAGCGCATTTAAGCTGAAAAGATGTGGATATCGCTGGCACTGATGCTTGCGCTGTCAGCACTTTTCCTATCGCCAACTGCAAATGGATAAGGTCAGCCTGCGGGAGTGTTTTCAGCCCAGCACGAAACAATATTTGGCCACGTGCATTCCCGCTCAAACCCCAACCTCTGTCACAACGTCACAACCTATGAACTCCGATCATTTCACAACTTTGGAAAAAATTTCTTTCGGAAACAACAGCAAGTTGGCTGTTATTATGAATCTGTCTTGTCTGGCGTCTGTGACGCCCGAGGCGCATCTGCCGCCACTAAAAGCGTGACCCGATTTTCCTAAGCTTATTGCGCGCCGGTCCCTTAGCGTGACGGCCGCAGCGGTAAATCGGCCTTTGGACCGCCGAACAAAACATAGATGCATCCTCGGCACAGCCGGGCGCGCATGGCTGTTGCACCGGCGATATCCCGCTGTGGCCTCCTGATCAGCTACTCAATTGAACAAAGGACCAACGATGCCACCCATCGCATCCGTGCTTGCGGCTGTTGCCAGCGTTGCCCTTGTCCTGCCCGCAGCTGCCGCAGCCCAGGCCGGGACCTATGTATCACCGTCGACAAGTTTCGCATCGACGCGATGCAAGGTCCGCAAGTCCGGTATCGGCTGCAACAACAACCAGGCTGCGACGGTTTTGCGCTTCAAGGAGGGTCAAAGGGTCACGTTGAACGTGACCAACAGCTTCCAAGAGGATACCTTGATCTACTGATACGGGCTGATCCTGCCCTTTGGCCAAGAAGAGGTGCCCAAGATCAGCATTGACGGCATCAAGCCGGGCGAGACCCTCACCTATGACTTTTCGATCGTGCGGGCTAGCCCCTATTGGTTTCACAGCCATTCAGGTTTTCAG
Organism: Ruegeria marisflavi; assembly: GCF_025673445.1. NCBI lineage: Bacteria > Pseudomonadati > Pseudomonadota > Alphaproteobacteria > Rhodobacterales > Roseobacteraceae > Ruegeria > Ruegeria marisflavi. The sequence goes on along the minus strand of NZ_JAOVQN010000029.1, from coordinate 902 downwards.
GAATCGGACGCGGCCTATGGCACCATCGTGATCGAGCCCAAAGGTGGAGAGCGCATCCGCACCGACCGCGATTGTGTGGTGCAACTGACCGACATCCACCCGCAACGCGGCAAACGGATCATGCGCAACCTGAAAGTGTCGGCGGATTGCCACAACAGCTCGCAGCGCATCTTGCAGGATCTGATCAGGGATTCGGGCGGTATCGGTCGCAAGGAGGTGCTAGAAGACCGCAAGATGTGGAGCCGGATGCGGATGATGCCCACGGACGTCGAGGACGTCCAGAGGGGTTCACTCCTATGATCACCCGCGAAAGCACCCAGTAGAACTGGACCGGACTGTTCAAGCCCAATGAAAAGGTGCGGCTGCGGCTGATCAACTCCTCGGTCATGGCCTACTTCGACCCGCGCATCCCGGGCCTCAAGATGACCTTGGTTCAGGTGGACGGCAATGACGTCAAGCCGGTCACGGTGTACGTTCTGCAGATCTCGGTGACCGAGACGTATGACGTGATCGGGCAGACCAGGGAAAACCTCGTCTACAGCATCGTGGCGGAATCGGTGGCCGCACGGCCCTGGTGCGCGGCACTCTGGCCCTGCGCGAAGGCATGGCAGGGCCAGAACCGGTGCTGCGGGAAAAACCGCGCCTTATCATGGCAGACATGCGCGGGATGATGGGCGACGTGAGCATTGAAGGTCATGTCATGCAGAGCCCCGCCAAACCGCTCGACGACATGAACGGCATGGATCTTAGCCGGATGAGTTATGCCGCACCCACCCCAAGGCCGATGCCGTTCCGATGGACCGCTCCACCATGTCCGTCGCGGATGGGGTGGATGACGTCTGCACCTAACTGTCGCGCAATGCGGCAGACTACAGATGTTGTCATCTGCTAGGAAAGGAGCC
>NZ_JAOVQN010000028.1:0-41371 GCF_025673445.1 Ruegeria marisflavi | reverse complement strand
CGGGCGTAGCTCAGGGGTAGAGCATTACCTTGCCAAGGTAAGGGTCGTGAGTTCGAATCTCATCGCCCGCTCCAGATTGAGACCTCAGGCCGGATGGCCAAACGGATGCGGGCGTAGCTCAGGGGTAGAGCATTACCTTGCCAAGGTAAGGGTCGTGAGTTCGAATCTCATCGCCCGCTCCAGATACACCGAAGAGGCCGCCCGATGGGCGGCCTTTCGCGTTCCGGCCCGTCTTTCCGTCGCACATTTTTTTGATCAAAAATTTTGACGTGGCCTGCGATCTGCGGCAATGCTGAGCGCAACTGAATCGCCGCTTCGCGCGGCTAACCGGAGGTATCTGGCCATGGCCCCTGTGATCTATCCCACCACCAACCTTGCCGCCACCGAACAGCTTGTGCTGGACCACGGCAAGGGCATCTATGTCTACGACGCTGACGGCAACGAATACATCGAAGGGTTGGCCAGTCTCTGGTGCACCTCGCTGGGCTATGACAATGCCGAGGTGATCGGCGCGATCACCGATCAGCTGAACAAGCTGCCCTTCTCGCACACCTTTGGCGGCAAGACCCATGAGCCGATCATGAAGCTTGCCGAAAAGCTCAAGGATATGGTGCCTGTCGAGGATGCCTATTTCTTCTTCGGCAACTCGGGCTCGGACGCCAACGACACCCATTACAAGATGCTGCGTTATTACTTCAACGCCATCGGCAAGCCGGAAAAGCGCAAGATCATCACCCGCGAGCGCGGCTATCACGGCGTGACCGTGGCCGCAGGCTCTCTGACCTCGCTGCCGGCGAACCTGGCGCATTTCGATGCGCCGGTCGAGGCGCTGCACATCCTGCGCTCGGACGCGCCGCATTACTATACCGGGCGTCAGGGCAACGAGACCGAGGCGCAGTTCGTCGACCGCATTATCGACAATCTGGAACAGCAGATCCTGGCCGAGGGCGCCGATACCATCGCGGCGATGATTGTCGAGCCGATCACCGGCGCCTCGGGCGTGATCGTGCCGCCCGAGGGCTATTACGAAAAGCTCCAGGCGCTGCTGCGCAAGCATGACATTCTGGTTTGGGCGGATGAAGTGATCTGTGGCTTTGGCCGCACCGGCGCCGATTTCGGCTGCACCACCATGGGGATCAAGCCCGACCTGATGACCTTTGCCAAGCAGCTCAGCTCGGCCTACTTCCCGATCTCGGCCTCGGTCATCCCGGGCTGGATGTATGAAAAGATGATCGCGCCTTCGGCGGCGGTTGGCGTGTTCGGCCATGGCTATACCTATTCCGGGCATCCGGTGGCCTGTGCCGCGGCGCTGAAAACGCTGGAGATCTACGAGCGCGACAAGACCTTCGAACATGCCGCCGAGGTGGGCGCCTATATGCAGGAACAGCTGCGCGCCATTTTCACCGACCACCCGCTGGTGGGCGAGGTGCGCGGCAAGGGGTTGATCGCGGCGCTGGAACTGGTGTCGAACAAGACCACCGGCGCGACCATCGAAAAGGGCGCGGGCGGCGCCACTGTGCAGCGGCTGGCACAGGAAAACGGGCTGCTGATCCGCGCGGTCGCGGGCAATTCGGCCGCGCTCTGTCCGCCGCTGATCATCACCAAAGAAGAGGTGGACGAGATGCTGCGCCGCCTCAAGAAAGCCGTCGACGGCGCCTATGCCGAGTTGAAGGATAAGGGGCTGATCGCCGTCTGACCCTTCGACCATTGGCGCATGGACAGACCGCCCTGCTCTCTGTCACGCTGAGGCATGGCGCGTGGATCTGACATCCCGGCAACCAAGACTCCTGGGCGCGCCGCCCTTGTGGCGGCGCTTCTTTTTGCTGGCCTGCTTCCCGCGTCAGCAACTGGCGAGGTCGATTGCACCAGCGATGCGATGATCGTGTTCGACGCCTCGGGTTCGATGGCCGAGATGGGGTACAATGGCCTCGACCGGCCGCGCATCTTGGACGCGCGCAAGGCGATGCATGACACCCTGCCCCGGATTGCCGCGCTGCGCCGGCTGGGTCTGGTCACCTATGGTGCCGCCATGGACGGGGACACGGACGATGATCTGTGCAAGAGGGTCTCGATGACCTTCGCGCCCAGCCCCAACGCAGCGGGGCCGATCCTGAACCTCATCGACGGGATCGAGCCCGATGGCAACACCGCGTTGACCGAAGCCGTCAACCTTGCCGCCCGCGTGTTTGACCAGCCCCCCCGCCCCGGCGTCATCGTGCTGGTCACTGATGGCGAAGAGACCTGCGGCGGCGCGCCTTGCGCGCTGGCCGCCGATCTGGCCCGCGACACGCCGGGCCTGACCGTGCATGTGATCGGCTTTCGCGTGCGCTCGCAATTCTTTGGTTGGGAGGGGGGCGACGGCAACCCCACCGTGCCCGAAACAATCAGCCCGGCCGAATGCCTGGCCCAGGCCACCGGCGGGGAATATGTTTCGACCGAAACGGTTGAAGAGTTGATCCGCGCCCTGAACCAGACGCTGGGCTGCCCGCTCTACGGCGCGCTGGCGCCGGTCAGAACGCCTTGAACGTCATCGTGGTCAGCGAGCGTTCGATATTGGGGATCACCAGCAGATGGTCGTTGATATACTTGCCCACATCCGCGCCCGCCGGGATATAGAGCTTCATCAACAGGTCGTATTCGCCGCTGGTGGAATAGAGTTCGGAATGAATCTCGCGCAGTGCGATGTCCTCGGCCACCTTGTAGGTGCTGCCGGGCTTGCAGCGAATCTGGATGAATACACAGGTGGTCATGCCGCCTCACTTAAGCTGGTTCGCCCAAAGGCTGACACGCGCCGCGACCGGGTGCAATCCCCTGTTTTCGCGCAACAGATCGCCGTGCCCGTGTCGCGGCACTCTGGCATTTGCGCGCGCCCCGTGCCAAAAGCCAGCCGAGACCAGAAGGAACCCGCCCATGCGCCGTGCCAGTATCAGCCGCCAGACCGCCGAGACCGAGATCTCGGTCGAACTCAATCTCGACGGGACCGGAGCCTATGACAACCGGACCGGTGTCGGCTTCTTTGACCACATGCTGGACCAGCTGGCGCGCCATTCGCTGATCGACATGACGATCGGCGCCAAGGGCGACTATCACATCGATGACCACCACACGGTCGAGGATACCGGTATCGCGCTGGGTCAGGCGCTGAGCGCCGCCCTGGGCGACAAGCGGGGCATCCGCCGTTATGGCGAATGCCACCTGCCGATGGACGATGCGCAGGTGCGCTGCGCGCTCGACCTGTCGGGTCGGCCCTTCCTGGTGTGGAACGTGGACCTGCCGACAGCCAAGATCGGCACGTTTGATACAGAGCTGGTGCGCGAATTCTTTCAGGCGCTCAGCACCCATGGCGGCATCACCCTGCATGTGGACCAGTTGCACGGGCTGAACAGCCACCACATCGCCGAGGCCGCGTTCAAGGCGTTGGCCCGTGCCCTGCGTCAGGCGGTCGAGGCCGACCCGCGCAAGGGCGACGCCATCCCCTCGACCAAGGGCACGCTCTGATGCTCACCGCAATCATCGACTACGAGTCGGGCAACCTGCACTCGGCCGAAAAGGCGTTTCAGCGCATGGCGCGCGAGACCGGCGCGGGCGAGGTGGTGGTGACCTCGGACGCCGATCTGGTGGCCCGGGCCGACCGGCTGGTGCTGCCGGGCGACGGCGCCTTTCCCGCCTGCGCGGCGGAACTGCGCGGCCACAAGGGGCTTTATGACGCGATGGTCGAGGCGGTAGAGCAGAAAGGTCGCCCCTTTCTGGGAATCTGCGTCGGCATGCAGCTCATGGCCACGACGGGCCATGAATACGAAGAGACCCCCGGCCTGGGCTGGGTCGCGGGCGACGTGGTGCGGATTACGCCTGCGGATGTCGCGCTGAAAGTGCCACATATGGGTTGGAACGATCTGGTGATCGAGGCAAAGCACCCGATCTTTGATGGGATCACCGGAGGCGATCACGTCTATTTCGTGCACTCCTATCACTTCCGTGTCACCAACCCCGCCGAGCGGCTGGCCCATGTGGACTATGGCGGGCCGGTCACAGCGGTGGTCGGGCGCGACACCATGGTTGGCCTGCAATTCCACCCCGAGAAAAGCCAGGCCATCGGCCTGCAAATGATCGGTAATTTCCTGACCTGGCGCCCCTGAAAGAGATGCCTTTTACCGGCTTCGCCTCATCCGGCGCGCAGCGACATCGGCGCCACCCCATGGGCGCGGCGGAAGGCGCGGGCAAAGGCCTCCGGCGAACCATAAGCATAGCGCCGTGCCACCCGGTCGACCCGGTCGCCGCGACCGAGATCCTGGGCCGCGAGGATCAGCCGCCAGCGCCTGAGATATCCCATCGGGGTCTCGCCCACCTGCGCGACGAAAAGCTCGGCAAAGCGCGACAGCGACAGACCCGCCTCGGCCGCCAGATCACCATTGCTCCAGACCCGGCCCGGATGGTCATGGATCGCCACGATCGCCCGACTGAGGCGCGGATCGGCGAGCCCGGCCAACAGGCCCGGCCGGGTCGCGCCCCTGGCGATCTGGTCCCGCAACAGCCGCACCATCAGCACCTCGCCCAGCCGGTTGATCACCGATTGCGCCCCACAGCGCCGTGCCGCCACCTCAACCCGGATCAGATCGACCACCGCGCGCGCCTCGGGATCAGCGCTCAGATCGAAGCGCACCACTTCGGGCAGCGCGGCCAGAAACGGGTTGCTCTCTCCCGACCAGCTCACCCGCGCCGCAAACAGCGGATCGCCCGCCCGCCCCGTGTCTGCAGGATAAAACAGCAATTCACCCGGCACCCCGTTAGCCCCAGCCAGGGCCAGCAGATTGGCTTCCTCCGGCGCGGCGGCCTCGACCCGCAGCTGGAACCGCTCCATCAATGTTGTCAGCCTGTCCATGCGAGTATCGGAGCCTCTATCAGAAAATTCGGATTTCCCGAACACTAAACCCTGCGACAAGGTGGGGCAACTCACATCCCAAGGAGATCTTCGATGCTGATGCCCCGTCAGACCACCCCGCCCCTGTCGCTGCCGCTGGTGGGCGGCGGCAGGTTCGATCTGTCCGCCGAAACCTCGACGCGCGGGACGCTGATCTGTTTCTATCGCGGCCTGCATTGCCCGATCTGCGCCACCTATCTGAAAGAGCTGGAGAAGCGGGTGGCAGATTTCGCCGAACGCGGCGTGGCCTGCGTTGCCGTCAGCTCGGACAGCGAAGAACGCGCGCTGGCGATGGCGGAAAAGGTCGGCGGCGAGCGCGCCTTGCGCTTTGCTTACGATCTGCCGCTGGCCGAGGCGCGCGACTGGGGGCTCTATATCTCGACTTCGCGCGGCAAGACCTCGATCGGGATCGAGGAGCCAGCGCTGTTTTCGGAACCGGGCCTGTTCCTGGTCGCGCCCGAGCGGACGCTCTATTACGGCGCGGTGCAGACCATGCCCTTTGTGCGTCCACATTTCTCGGAACTGGTGGCGGCGCTGGATTTCGCGATCCCCAACAATTACCCGGCGCGGGGTGAATACACCGGCGCCGTCTGAATGCGCCCGTCGAAGGCAGGGGTAACAGCCCCTGCTGTTACCAGGATCAGTTGACACGTTTCCAGGTCTGGCCGCGACAGATCAGTCCACCGGCAACACAGCCTTTGACGGTCAGCGCGTTTCCATCGAGCGACATCTTGGAGCTGTAGGTTTTGTTGGAATCGGGCGCCCAGATCTGCCCCCCCGAATAGGACCCGCCGCCACCCGGCTGCATGTCCCAGATCATACGCTTGCCCTTGTGTTCGTAATCTGTCTGCTCGGCCCCATCCTTGTCAAAAGCAGTCTTGATGGTCCCGCAAACATTCGAACCGCAAGGCGCGACAGCAACGTGAAGATAGCCGCCCGTATCGCCCGGTTCGGTTTTCCAGGTACCTGCCGCCGGATCGGCAAGGGCGGCACTCGCGGCACCAAGACCAAGCGCAGCGGCGAGAATCAGTCTGTTCATTCGTATTCCCTCCTGTTTGCAGCCAGTGTGGCGCGCCCGGCGCCAGTCGAGCAAGGCTGACTTTGGGTCGCGTTGCATCGCCTCGCTGTCTTGTGCCATATCGCGGCCGTCACTCAGCAGAAAGCCGCTTGCCCATGATCCTCTACCCCGCAATCGACCTCAAGGACGGCCAGGCCGTGCGTCTCGTACATGGCGAGATGGACCAGGCGACCGTGTTCAATGATAATCCCGCCGCGCAGGCGCTGGAATTCGTGGAGGCTGGTTGCGAATGGCTGCATCTGGTCGACCTGAACGGCGCCTTTGCCGGAGAGCCAGTTAACGCCGCCCCGGTCGAGGCGATCCTGCAACAATGCAAGGTACCCGCGCAGCTAGGCGGCGGCATCCGCGACATGGTCACGATCGAACGCTGGCTGGACAAGGGGCTGGCCCGAGTGATCCTGGGCACCGTGGCGGTCGAGAACCCCGATCTGGTGCGTGAGGCCGCACGCGCCTTCCCCGGCAAGGTGGCCGTGGGCATCGACGCCCGCAATGGCCGCGTCGCCACCAAGGGCTGGGCCGAAGAGACCGACGTTATGGTTACCGATCTGGCAAAATCCTTCGAGGATGCGGGCGTGGCCGCGATCATCTATACCGACATTCTGCGCGACGGCGCGATGAAGGGTCCCAATATCGAGGCAACCGCCGCGCTGGCCCATGCCGTGTCGATCCCGGTCATCGCCTCGGGCGGGGTCTCCTCGCTGGATGATCTGATTGCGCTGCGCGACTGCGGCGCGGCGCTGAACGGCGCGATTTCGGGTCGGGCGCTGTATGACGGGGCGCTGGACCTGAAACAGGCGCTGAGCGCGCTCAAAGGCTGAGGACTGCGACACCGCGCCCGGTTTAGGAACCGGGCGCTTTGCTGTGTGATCCGGGCAAACCGCAAGGGGTACGCATATGACCCGCAGCCATGCTGTTGTCGAAAAGACCCCGCTGCCCGCGACCGCGCAGCTTTGGCAGGCGGTGCTGCCTGGCGATTTCATCGACGGCTACGCGGTAGAGAGCCGGATATCGCCGCGCGCGGTGGCAGAGATCGGGCTGGCCCTGCCCGGCTGGGCCAATGCCCTCATGCACCTGCGCAACTGGATCGTGCGACCGCTTGGGCTCAAGACCGAGGTGTCGGACAGCGGCGACAAGGCGATCTTTCCGGTCACCCACGAGGATACGGAGGAGCTGATCCTGGGCGCCGATGACAGCCACCTGAACTTTCGCATCTCGCTGATTCAACAGGCCGGGCGGCTGCACATGGCGACCTGGGTGCACCGCAACAACCTGCTGGGGCGGGTCTATCTGGCGGTGGTGATGCCGTTTCACATCCTGATCGTGCGCGGGGCCATGCGCCGCATCGCCCGACACGGCGGCGCGATTGCATCCGCGCCGGGGGCACAGTAAAGACGGGCGACCCCGGCAACCCGCGAGCCCGCCATGCTGAAAACCCGCATCATCCCCTGTCTCGACGTGGCCGATGGCCGCGTGGTCAAGGGTGTGAATTTCATTGGCCTGCGCGATGCGGGCGACCCGGTGGATGCCGCCCGCGCCTATGATGCAGCGGGTGCGGACGAGATCTGTTTCCTCGACATCCACGCCACCCACGAAAACCGCGGCACCATGTTCGACGTGGTCAGCCGCACGGCGGAACAGTGTTTCGTGCCGCTCACCGTGGGTGGCGGCGTGCGCACACATGCGGATGTGCGCGCCCTGCTGCTGGCAGGCGCTGACAAGGTCAGCTTCAACTCGGCCGCCGTGGCCAACCCGGATGTCATCGCCGAGGCCGCCGACCGGTTCGGCAGCCAGTGCATCGTCTGCGCTATCGACGCCAAGACGGTAGAGCCGGGACGGTGGGAGATCTTTACCCATGGCGGGCGCAAGCCCACCGGGATCGACGCGGTGGAGTTCGCCCGCCTTGTCACCACCAAGGGGGCCGGTGAAATCCTGCTGACCTCGATGGATCGCGACGGCACCAAATCGGGTTTCAACCTGCCGCTGACCCGTGCCATCGCCGATGCCGTCGACGTGCCGGTGATCGCCTCGGGCGGGGTTGGCACGCTGGATCACCTGGTCGAGGGCGTGACCGAGGGGCATGCCAGCGCGGTACTCGCCGCCTCGATCTTTCACTTCGGCGAATACACCATCCGCGAGGCCAAGGAACACATGGCCGCTGCCGGTATCCCGATGAGGCTGACATGAACATCCTTCACGACCTTGCCACCACCATCGAGGCCCGCAAAGGCGCTGACCCCGACAGCAGCTGGACCGCCAAGCTGCTGGCAAAGGGCCCCGAGAAATGCGCCGAAAAATTCGGTGAAGAGGCGATTGAGGCGATCATCGAAGCGGTGAAGGGGGACCGGGCCAAACTCACCTCAGAGGCGGCGGATGTGCTTTATCACTTCCTCGTCATGCTGGCCGCCCGCGACGTGGCGCTCGACGATGTGCTGGCCGAACTGGCCCGCCGACAGGGTCTGAGCGGTATCGCCGAGAAGGCCGCGCGGCCCAAAGGTTGACCCACCGGCGCTGAGCGGTACGATCCAACCACCTGAACCGACCACCCAACCGAGGCATCCCATGACCAAATTCCGGGCCTTGCTCGCCATCCTGGCGGTGCTGTTCATCGCGGCCTGCACGGATACGCAGGCTGTCAGCCAAAAGGACGTGACCGCTCTGGCGCAACAATTGCGCGCGCTCGGGCCGGAAGTGGACCCTGCCGAGGCGCAGCGCGCCGCCGAAATCTCCTATAGCTATGGCCGACAATTGGCGCGCGAATATAACGTGACGAGCAACCCTATTATCCATAACGCCAAGGTTCTGAACGGCTTTCGCGAACGGGGGCTGTGCGTGCACTACGCCCAGGACATGCAAAAGCGCCTGAATCAGGAGAATTTCCGCACCCTGGTCATTCACCGCGCCATTGCCACCCCTGACAACATCTGGCGCATCGACCACAGCACTGCGGTCATCAGCCGCCGGGGCGACAACATGTACGAGGGCGTTGTGCTGGACCCGTGGCGTAATGCGGGAGAGTTGTTCTGGTCCCCGACACGCGCCGACACCGTATACAACTGGCGTCCGCAACGCGAAGTTCTGGAAGAGAAGGCCGCCGAGAAACTGGCCCGCCAGCCGTCCTGAGCCTCAAAGCTTGGACGAGATGATACCGGTGGCAAAGCCGCCCATGCGCAACTCGCCGAACAGCCGCTGATACTCGATCTTGGGGCAGCGGTTCTGAACCACGTCCACCCCGCGTGCCCGGGCCATAGCGGCGGCTTCGGCATTCTCGACCCCGATCTGCATCCAGACGGTTTTGAGATGCGGAAAGACGTTCAGGGCCTCTTCCACAATCGGGGGGACTGCCTCGGACCGGCGGAAGATGTCCAGCATGTCGACCGGTTCTTCGATCTCGCCCAGACTGCCGCGCACCGTTTCACCAAACAGGGTCGCGCCTGCATGCCCTGGATTGACCGGGATCACCCGGTACCCCTTGAGCCCCAGGTATCGCGCCACATAATAACTCGGGCGGACCGGGTTCAACGAGACACCCACGACCGCGATGACCTTGGTCCTGGTCAAAACCTGTTTCAGAAATTCATCGGAATACTCTTGCATGGCCGCAGATTAGTATCCGGCGCGCGCACTGCAAGCCACATTCGCGACCCTGCGAGCCCCATCCCGGACAGGCATGAAAAAAAGCCCAGGCTTTCGCCTGGGCGTTAGGTGTGGAACGAGGGACAGTGAAATGACCCGCGGCAGTTCCGTTCCGCGGTCACTGTGACATTTAGGCATGCGTGAATGAAAAAAAAGAGGCGTCGATCAAATTTGTGATGACATGCTGATCCACGGCAAGAATCCGCCGTTCCGCCCCTAATGAAACAGGACGCCAGGCCAATTCTCTTCAGCCAGCGCGATGTTACCCGGGATATCTTGCAACCACAGGCGGGCCACGTCAGGCGAGTGGACCAGATACAGCTTGTCCTCGACGATACGCCAGGTCGAAGGGTCCGTTTCCGTAAGATAGCCTCGCCCCACAGCATAGGCGCAATACCCGCCGAACTGAGGTGCGAACGCGCGTGGATTGGCTTCGAAAGCTTCGCGGTTCTCGTGGCTGGAAAAATGCCAGGAGGCAGCCTTCCACATGACCGAGATATCGGGCGACCCCCGTTCCGGCGCACCGTTCCGGAAGTACGCCACCGTATCGTACCCGCGAATTGCAACCCCGCCCTGGGTGAAAAACATCGGCGCATCTGCCCGTGCGGCAGAGCCGATCGCGACACTCGCAAGACCAGTGATGAAAAGTCGGCGGTTCAGCAACAGACCTGCTCCATTCCTTTGGAACCCATTCAAGATCGGATCAGAATGCCTTTTCCAACCATTTTGGAAAAGACCGCTGACGTATATGTGAACAAAACGTGCGCTGAACAGGTTGCGGCGATCAGTCGAAGAGGTCTTCGATAGCATCTGACACGCCGTCGAACAGCCGATGGGCCAAGCTCTTTTTCTTCTTCTTTTTCTTCTGCTTCTTTGAAGCCTTGTTATCCGGCTTGGGGGCATCGTTGCGCATGGAGGGAAAAGCGGCGCTAGCTACGGGCGCCACTGAAACTGCAACAGGACGCTTTACGGGCGCTCCGCAGCTATCGCACCGCAGCCGTCCGGGTTCGTTGCGCGATACCCCAATTCGGCTGCCGCAGTAGCAACAGGTTACAATTTCAGCGTTCAAGCAACTCTCCACGCGCGGCTAGTGTTCTCTTGACGCATATAGGGCTATCGCCGCGGCGTTCGAGACGTTGAGAGAGCCAAATCCGCCCGCTGCGTCGATCTTGACCAGCTTGTCGACGGTGTCCTTGGTCTTTTGCCGCAGCCCCGGTCCTTCGGCCCCCAGGACCAGCGCAACGGCCCGATCGCGCCGCCCTGCGAGCGCTGTCTCGATCGTTTCCTCGGCTTCGCCATCGAGCCCCAGTACGATGTAACCCATGCCCTGCAATTCGGTGATTGCCTCGGACAAGTTGCGAACACGCAGATAGGGCTGGCGTTCCAGCGCGCCGCTGGCCGTCTTTGCCAGCGCGCCGGTTTCCGGCGCCGAATGGTGCCTCGTCCCGATCACGGCACTGGCGCCCAGAACCTCGGCCGACCGCAGAATGGCACCAACATTGTGCGGGTCGGTCACCCGGTCGAGCAGAATCACCCGGGGGCATTCCAGCCCGACGCAGACATCCTCCAGCCGCCCCCAGTCCAATGGTTTGACTTCCAGCGCCGCCCCCTGGTGAACAGAGCCCGGGTCAATCGGCGCGCTGAACTTGCGCGGGTCAACGATTTCCGGCTCGATCCCTGCGGCGGCGATCGCTTCGGCTAGTTTGTCCTTTGCGTTCAGCGTCACGATCAGGCGCAGTTTCACCCGGTCAGGGTTCTCCAGAGCATCGCGAACAGCGTGCAACCCGAACAGCCAGACGGTTTCCGCCGCCGCCTTGCGGGCCTGTTCCTTCTCGACAACCCATTTCGGTTTCTTCATTTGTGCGCCCTCCGGGGCCTGCGAAAGTTTCCTGCGCCAAAGCGGTTTTTTCCTGTTGACGCTCCTTTGGCGCGCTTGTAATCACGCCTCCACGTCAGGTGCAACGCCTGACAGTGGGCGACAGGCCGCAAGGTGTGGCAGGGGACTGTAACTCCCTCGCGGAGACGCACGCCTGGTTCGATTCCAGGGTCGCCCACCATCTCTTTCCAGACAATTGAACGGAACAGATGGAGGATGGCAACCGTAGTTTGGCACGTGGGCCATTGACGCACGAGTGCGTCCCGTCTGTGCTGGGATTGAAGCTGTCACAACTAGACCAAGCGCTCCGGGACAGGGATGCCCGCCCCGGTTTCGCTCAAATCGCTTAAGCCGCCTGACTTCTTTCCGCCAAAACCCGACGCATCCATTGGACGAGCCTGCCGATTTCGGGTTCAAGCTTCTCCGCAGCCCCTTCGGTGAAGTCGAGAAACTTTTCCTCGTTCAGACCATTGACCCCTAGCAGAACCGGAATGTCTTGCGCCAGTGCTTCGGCGATCAGGGGACGAAAGCCCCGGCCATCGGCCTCGTGCTTGCCGAACTTGTTCACGATCAGCAGATCGAGTCCATTGCCCAAGGCGCCCATGACCAGCCCCACCGCGCGCTCCAGCTCGCCCGGATCCAGACGGCACCCCCGCGCACCGGCCCCCAGCGATTGCGAGATCCGGATCACTTCGCCCGTCGGCATGACCCGCAGATCCATGTCGCAATGGGCATTGTCGGCGCATTCGGTATTGGTCTGCACCACACCGGCCAAGCGTACGCCTTCGGCTTCCAGCCGCTCGGCGACGGCACTCAGCAGCCGGTCTGTGGCGCCGCGCGCCTGTGTCGTTACATAGGCCAGGTTCATTCCCAACCATCCTTTCTTCCAACATCACGCATCATCTAGCACGCCCTCCCCGTTTCGGCCACCTCAGGGCATCGGTGACACGCCGATGACCGCCACGTGGCCGAACAGAAGGATGCCAAACAGCGCCCCGGCCAACATCATATCGACCGGGCGCAACAATTCGGCGCCATGCCGCAGAGACAGAAACCGCGTGTTCGCCGCAAGGCGGTGCCAGTCACGGCCCATGTCCCGCTGCTTGCGACGGTCGATCAGCCGCATGCCCAACATTGCGAAGCCCGCAAAAAGGCCGAACAGCAGCACATGTGCCAGATCGCCATTTGCCAGCAGATGGGCCAACGACCAGAGCGCCAGAGCCAAGGGCAGCGGGTGGCGCGAAAACGCCAGAACGCCAAGCGCGTCCGGGTCGAACGGTCCCTGCCCCATTCCGCCAAAGGACAGCGGATTGCAGACGCGCATGCCCGCAACGGCAATCAGGCAGACAACCGGCATCAGGATCATCGGAACCCAGCGCAGGATGGGCAAGGGCGGGATCACCTCGACATAGGGCGCCGCGCCCGCGGCCACGATCAGCCAATACAGCACCGCAAGCGACAACAGGGAATAGGCCACCAGATAGCCACGCAGCCCCAGTCGCGCAACCAACCAGGGCCGGACAGGCGGCCGGACCGGGATAGCGTGGCTGAGCAGGAACACGGCCAAAGCCGCAGCAAACGCACCCCATCCGCCCATCTCTTGCCTCCGTCACATTCCGACCGATCCTAGATCGGCGCTTGCGGTCCGGCCTTGCGCAAAGTCAAGCCAGACCGCAAGACGGGATCAAAGGCCAAGCGCCTTGCGCCGCTCCTCGGCAAAGCCCTGCACCAGCCGGTCGGCAATCAGCGCCAGGATGGCCATCGCCGCCCCAGCCGAAATGCCCAGGCCCACATCCGCCTGTCCCAGCGCCAGATAGATCGACTGGCCCAGACCGGTGGTCCCGATCAGCGCCGCGATCACCAGCATCGAGAAGGCATAGAGAATGGTCTGGTTAAGACCCAGCAGGATCGTCGGCGCGGCATAGGGTGCGCGCACATCGCGCAGGATCTGCCACTCGGTCGCGCCGCTGGATATCGCGGCCTCCATCATCTCCTCAGGTGTATCCACCAGACCGTGGCGGGTATAGCGGATCATCGGCACGATGGCATAGGCGCAGATCGCCAGAAAGGCCGAGAACTCACCGATCTGGAAAAGCATCAGCACCGGGATCAAGAACACGAAAAGCGGAATGGTTTGCAGCATGTCGCAGATCGGCCGCACAACGCGCCAGACCGGGGTCCAGATGGCACTGGCCACGCCAATAGCCCCGCCCACAACAGCACAGGCAAACACCGAGGCGCCACAGAGGTAGAGCGACAGAAGCGCCCGGTCCCACAGGCCCGAGAACAGGATCGTGCAAAGCAGAACCACCACCAAGATGGCCAGCCGCCGACCGCCTGCCACATATCCCAGCGCCGCCGCCCCCGTCAGCACAAAGGGCCAGGGCAAGTTGGTCACCCCGGTCTCGATCATGCCAAAGGCGATCAGGACAACGATGCCGCCTGTCACGTTACCGCGCCACGCCAGCAAGAGACCCAGCGCGCCCCCCAGGCCGAAGACCATGGCGCTCATCGCCGGGGTCCAAATGAACCCCCAGGTAAAGGGCAGAACAGCCTGATCCAGCCCGATCCTGAGCGGCAGCAGGATGTAAAAGAGGGTGTTGTTCTTCAACGCCTCCAGCGCCATGCCATTAGCTTGGGTAAAGCGGGTCAGCCCGCGATCCATGCTGTCGGCCACCCCGTCGAGCATTGCCACCTCGGACGCACCCGGCAGGCTGGACCAGGACAGCACGGTGAATGCCACGGCAAAGGCCAGAACCGCCCAGACAACCCGCAGGTCATATCGTTTGCGTTCTGTCGCCAGCACCGCGCTCATCCGGTCGATCACAACGGCAAAGATCACGATCACCATGCCGGCCAGCAGCGATGGGCCGAACTGTGCCTTGCGCATGGTCAACAGCACTTCCCAGCCGATGTCGTTGAACCCCCCGATGACGGCGGCGATGATCACCATGCTGAGCGCGGCCATCAGGCATTGGTTGAAGCCTACCATGATCTGGCGCGAGGCCGAGGGGATCTCGACCTGAAACAGTTGCTGCATGCGGGAACCGCCGGACATGATCGCGGCTTCTTTGATCTCGGCCTCGACCCGCTCCAGCCCCAGCATCACGTTGCGCGCCATCGGCGGCGCGGCATAGATCGCCGAGGCGATCAGACCAACGACCGGGCCAAACCCAAAGAGCAGCAACAAGGGCGTGAGATATGCGAATGTCGGCACCGTCTGCATGATGTCCAGCACCGCCTGAACCGCGCCTTTCACCCTCGGCACCTCGTTGGCAAGGATGCCGATACCGCCACCGATAACCAGCGCCACAGGCACCGACACGGCGACCAGCGCCAGCGTGTTCATACCCTCGTGCCAATACCCCGAGGCCAGCACCAGACCCAGGCCAAAGAAACCGAGAGCGGCCATCGACAGCCCGCCAAGGTACCAGCCCAGCGCCGTCACAAGCCCGATCACCATCGGCCAGGGCGTGGCGTTCAGGGCGGAGTTCGCCCAGTCCATCGGATAGACCATGATGTCCGAGAACAGCCGGGCCACCGGTTTGATCCAGCCCAACAGCCAGGTCAGCGCGGTACCGACCCAATCGGTCATCGGCAAGACCCAGGTCTTGGGCCAGGCGCCAAGCCAGGGCACGACCGGTTCCAGCGCCAGGCAGAGTGCGCCCACCAGCGCGATGATCAGGGCGGCCTTTGCCCCCACTGTCAGTCGCGAGGCGTGCGATGCCGCGACATCTGCGACCGCGCTCATGCCTCATCCACCTGCAAGGCGGCGGCAAGAGCAGAAGGGTTGACCGTCCCGACAATCGCGCCGCCCGCATCCCGTACCGGTACCGGCTGGTAAAGCTCCATGCAGCGCGCCAACGCCGCGTCGAGCGTCATGTTGGTGGTCAGGCCCGGATCGTCAGGACCACGCTCACCATCCCCCGCCTGCATGACCGAGGCTACCCTTGCATGGCGGCCCTTGGCAACATCCTTGGAAAACTCGCGCACATAGTCGTCAACCGGCTGCAACACGATTTCGGTCGGTGTGCCGATCTGAACGATCTTGCCGTCCCGCATGATGGCGATCCGGTCGGCCAGTTTCAGAGCCTCGGCAATATCGTGGGTGATAAAGACGATTGATTTCCGCAAGCCGCCCTGAATGCGCAGGAACTCATCCTGCAACTGCCGCCGGATTAGCGGGTCGAGCGCCGAGAAGGGCTCGTCCAGGAACCAGATGTCAGGATTCACCGCCAGGCTGCGGGCAATACCCACGCGCTGGCGTTGTCCGCCCGACAGTTGGCGCGGGAAACTGTCCTCGCGCCCGTCAAGCCCGACCAGCGAGATCACCTCCTGCGCGCGGGCGCGGCGTTCCTTGCGCCCTACTCCCTGCACCTTGAGCGGATAGGCCACGTTTTCGGCCACAGTCATATGCGGGAAAAGGCCGAAATGCTGAAACACCATGCCCAGCTTTCGCCGCCGCAATTCGGTGAGCTTCTGCTTGCTCGCGCCTATGACGTTCTCGCCGTCGATGCGGATCTCGCCACCAGTGCCCGGCAACAGTTGCGAGATACAGCGGATCAGCGTGGACTTGCCCGAACCGGACAGGCCCATGATCACAAAAAGCTCGCCCTCGCGCACCTCGAAACTGGCGTCCTGCACCGCAGGGATATACCCCCGTGCGCGCAGATCCTCGGCCGCTGCATCAGCATTGCCCCCTGACCGGGCCAGTGCTTCGGTCAGGGCCTTGTCCGCGCTCGGGCCAAAAACCTGCCAGAGACTCTGGCAGGCAATGGCCGGCGTATCCGACGTACTCACGTCAGTGGCTCACTTGGTTGCCGCGTCGACGACGGGGCGCCAGCTGCCCTCGTTCTCGGCCATCCATGCGGCGACCACATCCTCGACCGAGCCGCCATCGACGTCGATCTTGCCCATCATCGGCTGCTGCGCCTCGACGCTCAGCTGATAGTTGGACAGGATTTCATAGGCCGCTGGCCATTTTTCGGCAAAGCCGGACCAGGACGCCTTGAAGATACGGCTGGGCGCGAAGTCGCAGTCGTTCACGGCATTCGGGTTCGGGCCCCAGGCCGGATCGTTGAAGCATTCCTCGTTGCCCACCGGCAGATCGACGAATTTGACGTCATAGGCCGACATCGCCCAATGCGGCTGCCAGAAGGTGATGAGCAGCGGCGACTTGCGCTCGGTCGAGGCGCGCAACTCGGCAATCAACGCCCCTTCGGACCCTGCGGGAACCGCCTTGATCGGCAGGTCGAACCCGGTCATCCGGTCAGCGCCCGGCGTGCCCCAGTCTGCGGGATAGTCGACCAGCCGGCCCATCGGGATGGTTTCGGCGGTGGCAAACACCTGCGCGCAATCCTTCAGTGCCTCCCACGCGGGCAGTCCCGGGCACAGGTCGGCAACATGCGCCGGATAGGCAATGCCTTCGCGCGCATTCAGGCCGAGGTCGCCGATTTCGACAACGGTCCCCTCCGAGATTTTCTTTGCGTATTCGTCGGACACGTTCGACGACCAGATTTCCAGCGTCGCGTGAATGTCGCCATCCGCCAGCGCCTGGAACTGGTTCATCATGCCTGCGGTCACGTATTCGACCTTATATCCCGCCGCCTTGAGCATCTCGCCCGCGACATGGGTGGTGACGTGCTGTCCGGTCCATTCATTGATCGCCAGCTTGATCGGTTCGTCCGCGGCGCCCATGTCGGCGGCCTGCACGGCACCGGCCAACGCGGTCAGCGCGATTCCCAGTCCGATGGTCTTCATCCTCAGTCTCCCTGTTTCTTTGGTTCGCTAAGTATCCGTCCTGCATCGCCAGCTGTCACGCCAGATGTTGCAGTCGGTTATTGATTGACCAGTCAATAACATGGTTTCAGACACTTTTGTCGAGATTTTTTTGCGGATGCCCGCCTTGAGGGCCCCAGAATCGCAACTTGGCTTGATCGCAATGGGCGCCTATCCTTGTTTGAAAGCCACCCTCAGGTGCAGGACATGACCCCAATCAAAGAAATACCCGCGGTATGCTAACCGTCGAATCCGCCCAACAAATTCTCGACGAGAACTTCGCCGAATGGGTCCGTGCACTGGACCTGACGGTAATCTCCATCGACAAGACTCATGCGCTGATGCGAATGCCGCTTGCCGACCATCTGGCGCGTGTGGGCGGTATCGTATCGGGCCAGGCTCTGGCGGCACTGGCCGACACCACGATGGTGCTGGCCGCAGTCGCGCATGGAGATAGCTTCAAACTCTATGCGACCACAGACCTTCATACCCAGTTTCTGCGTCCGGGCACGGGTACGGCTATCCTGTGCCGAGCCGAAGTTGTGCGTGCTGGCAAGGCGCTGGTCTTTGCCCGTGCCGACATGACCGAAGAGACCAGCGGCAAGCTTGTAGCGACGGCGACTGCCACTTTTTACGCCCCCTGAGCAAAGGCACGGTCGGCGCTGTGGAGAGATGAGCGGGAACGGAGATCGGATATGCACCATTTCGACGAAATCTACGATCTGGCCGCCGCGCGCCACGGCGGCAGAGCCGCGCTGGAAGAAAAACTGCAAAAGCCGAAAACCCAGGATGAGTTGGCCGCAATGCCGGATGATCGCTGGCTCTCGGTCATCACCAAGTGCATCTTTCAGGCCGGCTTCAACTGGAAAGTGATTGAAGCCAAATGGGACGGGTTCGAGGTGGCCTTTGACAGATTCGACGTCGGCCGGTGCGCATTCATGGATGAAGAGAAGTTCGATGCACTGCTCGTCGACTCCCGGATCGTGCGTAACGGAACAAAGATCGCCACTGTGCGGGACAACGCCGCCTTTCTCCTTGAGCTGCGCCAGGACGGCGGCGCGGGCAAGGTGTTGGGGACCTGGCCTTCATCCGACTATGTCGGCCTGCTCGACATGCTCAAGACCCGCGGTGCTCGGCTGGGCGGAACAACGGCCCAATACGCGATGCGGTTTGCCGGTCGCGACAGTTTCATCCTGTCGCGGGACGTCACCGCCCGCATGATCGCCGAAGGGGTGGTCGACAAGCCACCAAGCTCCAAGAAGGCGATGGCACAGGTGCAAGCGGCCTTCAACACCTGGATGGAGCAATCCGGACGGTCGTTGACCGAGATCAGCCGCGTTCTGGCGATGAGCCTCTGACCGCCCCAAACACGACACAGGCAACCGCCCCGCTGCACATCAATTACCTATTGCAGAGTGGCCATGTGCGGCTAGGGTCTGAACCATGATGCTGCGTCTTTTACTGCTGATCTTTCTGGTTGCCGCTTGTGGCCGTCCGCTGACAGAAACCGAGCGCAATTTTGCGTCCCGTCTGCATGGGACGGCTCTGGATCTGGACCGGGTCCGCCTGGTTGAGGGCGCACCGGTGGGCGCGGTCACATTCCAACGCAAACCGCGCCCCCGTGTGACCTGCCGCGAGCGTATCCTGCCGCCAACAAAAGAGGAGGTCGTGACCGCCAAACCGGCGGCCGTGACACTGTTCCAGAAGGTGTTTTTCACCAAGGACTGGTATCTAGAAGACTACCTCCCGAACTATCCCGAACGCATGCACCTCGTTGCCGCGATGCTGCTGGCCCACGAACTGACCCATGTCTGGCAATGGCAGAACCGGCATGTGACGGGGTACCACCCGCTGCGGGCTGCCGCCGAACACGGCGCCAGTGACGATCCTTACCTGTTCGAGCTAGAGACCTCGCCCGATTTTCTGGACTACGGGTACGAACAGCAAGGCGCAATCGTCGAAGAATACGTCTGCTGTCGTGCACTGGCGCCCGAGGCGGCCCGCACCAAGCGGCTGCATGGCATGCTGTCCGCAGCCTTTCCGGTATCCGACCTGCCGCGGTCGTCCCGCGAAAGCGATGTCTTGTTGCCCTGGAAAGGGGCGGAGCTCAAAGGAATCTGCGACTAAGCCTTGAGCCGTGTCCGCCATGCAGAGGTCATCGGGGTTCCGGCGCCACCCCCGGCGGGTGTTGTTACCCTGCGTCTGCGACCTGAATGCTTTCCAGATAAGCCAGCAGCGCCGCCAGCGGTCTGGGTGTCGGGGTCGGCACCCCGTCGATATCGACAGGAACCAGTTCACCTTCGAGCAGGGACCCGAATTCCGGCATCACGGTCGCGGAAACCTTGCCATGGCCGTAGCCGTCGATCTTGGACAGAATCTCGGCACGCGGAAACTCGCCATCCCGCCGCGCTGCGATGCCGGTCAGATCGGGCGCGCTCTGCCCGCCAGAGAGCGTCGCCCCCTGCCCCCGATAGTCGTGGCATGCAACGCAATTGGCGGCAAAAATTGCCTCGCCCTCTGCCGGGCCGGGCATCGTATCCTGAACCGAACAGGCCGCCACCGCCGCAGTCAGCATCAGTACTCCGACAACTCTGCGCATCCGTTTCCCCTCTTCAGCGGTCTTGTAGAGTTTGGATATAGGCCAGCAGATCGACGATCGGCTGGCTGGTCAACATCGGCTGTCCGGTTTCGGTCTTTACCGCGACATCGCGGCCTTCGAAATAGGGACCGTAGACCGGCATCGGGCTGCCGTGGCTGACCAGCGGATCACGACCGTCGATACGGCGCACGACACGTGCGACGGGAAACTCACCTTCGCCCTGAAGGGCGGTCAGGTCTGCTGGTTGAATCACAAGAACCCCAGCCATCGGCCCCTGCCCGGTTGCTTCGATCCCGTGACAGGTCGCACAGTGATGTCGATAGAGTTGTTCGCCCTCCGCTGCATCCTGCGTCTGGCCCGCCGTCGCCGATACCAGCACGGCCATCGCCGCCATCAAAGCTTGTTTCATTGGATCAGACACTCCCTTTTCGAGGTCACGGTTCCTGTAGTGTTTCAAGATATCGCACCAGTTCGACCAGGGACACCGGCGTTTCGATCTTCTCGCCATCCGGCGTCTCCCACAAGACAGTTGGCCCCGCCAGCGCCCTGGCGAACTCGGGCATGGTTCCCGCATGCGCTTTGCCCGGATAGCCGTAAATCGCAGCCATCACTCGTTCCGTGGGAAAGATACCGCCATTGCCCGCCGCCAACCCGCGCAGGTTTTCTGGGGGCACCGGCAGCCCGGCACTTTTTGACCCATCCCCCGCCCCGGTCGCTCCGTGACAGGAGATGCAGTTTCGCGCAAACAGGCGCTCACCACGGCCCTCGGGCGTGGTTGCGCAAGCCGCAAGCAAGACCGTCATCACAACAGCAATCCGCATCACAATACCGTTTCCGCCCGCACCCATGTTCAGCCTTGTGCATCCCTGCTGCCAAGGCAATGATCCAGATCAACACCTGTCTCAGACGCGGATTGCCTCATGCCTCACTATGCTGCCCTCATGCTGATCGCCGGGATCGGCATCCCGGTTCTGGCCGCGCTGAATGCCGCGCTGGGAAAGATCATCGGGTCTCCGACCACGGCCGGGGTCGTGCTGTTTGCGGTGGCCTTTGCCGCATCGGCGGCGCTGATGCTGCTGCTTCCCGGGCCGCAGGCGCTGAACAAACTGGGCGGCGCGCCGCGTCACCTGTTTCTGGCGGGGCTTCTGGTGGCCTTTTACGTGTTGTCGATCACCCATGTCGCCCCACATTTCGGGGTGGGCAACGCGGTATTCTTTGTTTTACTCGGACAGCTGATCTCGGCCGCTGCCATCGACCATTTTGGCCTCTTCGGCGCCCAGGTCAGCCCGCTGGGCCTGACCCGCGCGGGTGGCATCGCCCTGATGGCGGCCGGGGTCTGGCTTACCCAGCAGGCGTAAGCCGTCCATCGTCCAGCCGCAGTACCCGGTCCATCCGGGCCGCCAGCTCCATGTTATGCGTCGCGATCAGCGCCGACAGACCGGTGCCTCGCACCAGTTCGAGCAGCGCATCGAACACCTGCTCCGAGGTCGCAGGATCCAGATTGCCGGTGGGTTCGTCCGCCAGCAAGAGGCGCGGTGCATTAGCCAGCGCCCGGCAAAAGGCCACCCGCTGCTGCTCGCCGCCAGACAGGGCGGCCGGGCGGTGCGTGGCCCGTTCGGCCACGCCGACGCGGGTCAGCAGATCGGTTGCGCGGGCCTGCGCGGCGCGTTCCGAGACCCCGTTGGCGAGTTGCGGCAGGGTCACATTCTCCAGTGCCGTGAACTCGGGCAGCAGGTGGTGGAACTGATAGACGAAGCCCACGTCCTGCCGCCGCACGATGGTGCGCGCCCTGTCGCCGCGGCCGGACATGTCCTGTCCCGCAATTTCGACCTGCCCCGCGTCCGGTACATCCAGCAGGCCCGCGATATGCAGAAGGGTTGATTTACCCGCGCCAGAGGGGGCCACCAGGGCCACCATTTCGCCCGCGTGCAACTCCAGATCGGCACCGCGCAGCACCCGGACCTCGCCGGGCGTGCCAGGCAGATAGGTCTTTTCGATGTCGCTCAGGCGCAGGGTCACGTCACTCATAGCGCAGCGCCTCTACCGGGTTCAGCCGGGCCGCACGGCGGGCCGGGAAATAGGTCACGACAAAGGAAAGCCCCAGCGACAGGCCCGCCGCCTTGAGCACGTCGGCAAGCCGCAGTTCGGCGGGCAAGGCATAGATGCCGCGAATGGCCGGATCCCAGACGCCGCCGCCCATCATATAGTTTGCAAAGGAAAAAATCGGGTCGATGTAGATCGCGAAGAGGCAGCCCAGCACCACGCCAAAAGCGGTGCCGATGATGCCGGTGAAGGCGCCGCAGATGAAAAACACCCGCAGGACCGAACCCTCGCTCAGTCCGATGGTCCGTAGGATACCGATGTCGCGGCCCTTGTTCTTGACCAGCATGATCAGGCCCGAGACGATGTTCATGGTGGCGATCAGCACGAGGATCGAGAGGATGATGAACATCACGTTATCCTCGACCTCGAGCGCGCGCAGGAAACCGCCCGAGGCATCCTGCCAGGTCCAGACCTGCGCGCCCTCGCCTGCGGCGGTCAGGATCGGGATCAGCACCCGGTCAAGCGCCTCGGGCTCGGTCACCATGACCTCGATCTCGTCGGCCACGCCCTCGCGGTTGAAGTAGCTCTGCGCCTCGGCAAAGGGCATATAAACCCGTGTTCTATCAATATCATAGCGCCCGGCGGAGAAGACATAGACCACCTCGTAGGCATTTACCCGGGGCGAGGTTCCCATCGGTGTCCGGGCGCCGTTGGGCGAAATGAGCTTGATGCGGTCACCCACCGTGATGCCAAGCTCGCGGGCGATGCCGGAGCCAATTGCGATGCCGTCTTCGAAGCGGGAGAGGTCGCCGTAGGACCGGTCGTTGCCGACAATGCCGGGCAGGCCGGCGAGGTCGGCGGCGGCGATGCCGAAGACCTCGACGCCTGCGTTGCGGGTTTGGGCCGAGGCCATCACCTGGCCCTTGACCAGCGGCGCGGCACGGGTCACGCCCGGCACCTGAGCTACCCGCGCGGCCATTTCCGAGTAGTCGGAAATGGTGCGGTCGACCTGGCCATTTTCCCGAATTACCCCGCTATTATAAACGGTTACATGGGCATTTGCCCCCAGGATGGTGCCCACGAAATCGGAGCGAAAGCCCGAGCGCACCGCCAGTGTCGCGATCAGGGCGAACACCGCCAGTGTGATACCGATCAGGCTGATCCATGTCATCACGCTGACGCCGCCCTCGGCGCGGCGGGCGCGGAGATAGCGCCAGGCGATCTTCCACTCGAAAGGGGCAAAGGGTGCCGGTTGTCTGGCCATGTCTGGCTCCTGCTCGTTTGCGGGCGATGTACGGCGTTTTGACCGTTTTGTACATGGTCTGAACCCGCAATGTGCCGTTTTGTAAATTACAAATCCGGGATGTACAAAGCGGTCACGCAGTCATCCGAGGCGCCAAATATACGCGTAGGTCGAACGAGCGAGAGACAGGCATTGGCAGTAGAGTTCCATGGGTCGGATCTTCTATTTTCACTTTTTTGTGATCTCTGCCAAATGATCTGCTCTGACGAGGACCGCGTAGCCCCAGTACATCAATCTGGAGGATAGAATGCCCACGATCACAGAAATTGCCGCCGGGAGCGCGGAATTTTCCGTTCTTGTATCGACACTGTCTTTCGTTGACACCGAATTGCCCGGATCCGACCTGGTCGCCACCCTGAACGATGCTTCCAGCGATTTCACGGTCTTTGCCCCTGCCAATTCAGCCTTTGCGCAATTGGCTACCGATCTGGGTTATGACGGCGATGCCAACGATACCGACGCTGTCACGGCCTTCCTGACCGGAGCTGTTCCAGCCGAAACGTTGAGAGATGTTCTGTTGTATCATGTGGCGGGTGAATCGCTCACTGCATCTGAAATCGGGACTGCAGGGGAAGTCACTACGCTTCAGGGTGGTATCGTCACGCTGGATGCGCCCACCCTGGTGGACTTCGAGCCCGATCTGATCGACGCGTCACTTGTCACCACCGATGTGGCAGCAGACAACGGCATCGTCCACATCATCGACCGTGTTATGCTGCCGATGGACCTTTCTGGCAATGACGCCCCGACGATTACAGGGATCGTTGAAGCCTCGGGTGAGTTAGACGAGAACGGCAACGACTTTGACCTGCTGCTGGCGGCCGTGTCCGCCGCCGGTCTTGGGGGAGCGTTGGACGACGCCTCCGCAGATCTGACAGTGTTTGCCCCAAACGACACCGCCTTCCTGTCGCTGGCGCAGACACTGGGCTTCGAAGGGACTGACGAGGCGGGCGCGCTGTCTTTCATCTTGCGCGGGCTGAACCTGCTGAGTGGCGGCGAACCGATCGAGTTGCTGACTCAGGTCCTGACCTATCACGTTGCGGGCGAGTCTCTGCAATCCAGCCAGGTGCTCGCTATGGACAGCATCGTGACGCTGCAGGGCGGTTCGATCACCGTGGACGGGACCAACCTTGGCGATCTCGATCCCGAATTGCCCGATCCCTCAATTATCGGACTCGACATCCAGGCCGCGAACGGAATCGTTCATTTAATTGACGGAGTACTGCTGCCCGCAGACGTGCTGGCCAGCGACGGCAACGATGATGTCGATCTTCTTTTCGGCGATGACACCAACGAAGTGTTCAACACCGGCACAGACAACGATCTGATCGACGCCGGCGGGGGCAACGATGTGGTGCGCGGCGGAGCGGGCAATGACATTGTAATCGGCGCGGCAGGTAATGACAGGCTACTGGGTGAGACCGGAAATGACCTTTTGCGCGGCGGCGATGGCAACGACACCCTGAATGGCGCCGAAGGGGCCGACACAATTTTCGGCGGTGACAGCGACAGCGATCTCGGAGACTGGATTTATGCCGGGGAGAGCTCTGACCTAGTTGACGCGGGAGGCGGTAACGACGTCGTCTACGGCGGTGGCGGAGCGGATACGATCTCTGGTGGTGCAGGTACTGATTTCCTAGCCGGGCAGGATGGCGACGACGTGCTTGCCGGGAACGGATTGAGCGACCAGATCTTTGGTAACGCTGGCAACGATTTCATCAACGGCGGCTTCGGTTTTGACCGCTTAAACGGCGGCGAAGGAGCGGACAGGTTCTATCATTTGGGCATCTCGGATCATGGCACCGACTGGATTCAGGATTATAACGCGGATGAAGGCGACGTGCTTGTCTTTGGTCAGTCTGATGCCAGCATCGACGATTTCGTGATTCACATGACCCATGCGGGCATCGTGGGAGGCAATCCTCCGGGCGACGAAGCGATTGAGGAAGTGTTCGTCGATTACAATGGGCAGGTGATTTTTGCACTGGTCGATGGGGCCGCGCAAAGTAGCATCATAATCAATATCGGCGGGACCGAGTACGATCTTCTCTCCTGACGGGCTTGAACACGAGGTACCGAGGGCGGCGCGGCTGCCCTCGGCTTTGTTTAAACTCACGCGACATCAGCAGCTCCATTCCATTCAGCGTTTCGCCTATGGAAACATTGTGGCAGCAGCACCGGGAATTGTCACCGAAATACCCCAGATTTTAACCAAAATTAACACGCAGGACATGCATGTTTAGAGTCAGCAATCCATTGCTGTCATCATTACCACGCGGGGGCCATCGTGAGAGAGGTGCTCATGAACGCGATCAAAACCATGCCTTTGACGGCCCCGAACGGGTCTGCAGTGATCGACTGCGAAACTGCGGCGCTGATCCGGGCGGTGATGTTGCCCCTGTTCGAGGCCGCACAATCCTGGCCCGAACTGATCGATGCCATGCAGAAACGCGGCTATGGCCTGGCGTTTCGTGGAGGTGCGTTTTGCATCACTGAAACGGAAACCGGTGCCCGTCTGTGCGGGTTGCGATTTCTGGGCCTGACCATGGAACACCTGATCGACCGATTGGGCCGGCCTTGTGTCAAGGCCGCCCCGGGCGGAACGGCGGACGGGTACCTGATGCGTAACCCGCCCGTCCGCGCCGCGATGCACTGAGGATCCGGGTCGGCGGCGGCCCGCCCCCTTGAATACCTTACAGCCAGGTGTGGAAGGACCGGCCCGCCACCGGTTCTTCGCGCGCGAGATGCGGATGGTGCGGCGCATAGATTTCCGCCACCTTCTTCACCGCTTCTTCCGGGCTCAGCTCGACGCTTTCGCCGGTCTTGCGGCTGGTCAGTTCCACCACCCCGTTTTTCAGCCCGCGCGGCCCGACGGTGATACGCCACGGCAGGCCGATCAGATCCATGGTGGCGAACTTGCCCCCTGCCCGCTCGTTGGTGTCGTCATAGAGCGGCTCAAGACCGATGGCGGTCAGCGCGGCATAAAGCTGATCACAGGCGGCGTCGGCCTCTGCATCGCCCTGTTTCAGGTTCACGATCCCGCAATGGAACGGCGTCACGCCCTCGGGCCAGATGATGCCCTTGTCGTCATGGCTCGCCTCGATGATCGCACCGATCAGGCGGGACACACCGATGCCGTGGCTGCCCATGTGGACCGGAACCGGTTTGCCATCGGGGCCTTGCACGGTGGCGCCCATCGGGTCGGAATATTTGGTGCCGAAATAGAAGATCTGCCCCACTTCGATGCCGCGCGCGCTGCGGCGGCGTTCCTCGGGGATCTGGTTGAACACCGCCTCGTCATGGGTTTCGTCAGTGCGGGCGTAGAGCGAGGTGAACTCCTCCATCACCGCGCGGCACTGCTCGACGCTGTCATAGTCGATCTCGCGTTCGCCCAGGCGAATATCGGTCACCTTGCTGTCATAGAAGACCTCGGACTCGCCGGTCTCGGCCAGCACCAGGAATTCATGGGTGTCGTCGCCGCCGATCGGGCCAGAATCGGCGCGCATCGGGATCGCCTGAAGGCCCATCCGTTCGTAGGTGCGGATATAGCTGACCAGGTGGCGGTTGTAGGAATGCAGCGCGTCCTCTTTGGTGAGGTCGAAGTTGTAGCCGTCCTTCATCAGGAATTCGCGGCCGCGCATGACGCCGAAGCGCGGGCGGATCTCGTCGCGGAATTTCCACTGGATGTGGTAAAGCGTCAGCGGCAGGTCCTTGTAGCTGCTGACATGGCCGCGGAAGATGTCGGTGATCAGTTCTTCGTTGGTGGGGCCGAACAGCATGTCGCGCCCGTGGCGGTCGGTGATGCGCAGCATTTCCTCGCCATAATCGTCGTAGCGGCCGCTTTCGCGCCAGAGATCGGCCGATTGCAGCGTGGGCATCAGCATCGGGATGTGACCGGCGCGGATCTGTTCCTCGTGCACGATGTTTTCCAGCTTGCGCAGCACCTTGAAGCCAAGAGGCAGCCAGGAATAGATGCCGGCCTGGGCCTGCTTGATCATGCCGGCGCGCAGCATCAGGCGGTGGCTGACGATCTGGGCCTCGGAGGGGTTTTCCTTGAGAACGGGCAGAAAGTATCGCGACAGGCGCATCGGGCAGTGTCTTTCGTGAAGGAACGTTGCAGAGCGGTCTAAGACAAAGGTCCGCGACAGGCAATCGCCGTGCGGTACTTCGGGGCGCGGGTTTGGGTGTTTTTTGCACGGTTTGGGGCGGATAAGGCGCCAGTCCCTGGGGAAGGACCGGCGCTGTTGCCTCACCGGGGAAATGTCCCGGTTCTCAAGACCCGAAGGGGAAGGCACCCGGAGACAGGCGGTAATGTCCTGCCAGGCACCCGTGGGTCCTGAGTTCACTCACGAAGCCGTGACAAGGTGCATGGGCGCATGGCCCCGGGCGAGTGCGGAAATCCTCATCGTGACAGGGCGGGGTCATGGTCGGGACCGGCGAACATCTGCTTCAGCAGCGCCGCCTTGCCCACGGCCTGGGCGGTGGTCTCGACCCCCAGCATGTCGCGCGCCTTGCGCATGTGTTTTTCGATGGCGCTGAGCGACAGGCCGGCCAGAATCTGGATGTCCTGCATGGTCTTGCCGTCGGCCACCCAGTCCAGGAGCTCGCGCTGGCGGCGACTGAACCGACCGCCCGGCACCGGCAGCGGCAATTGCGACATCTTTAGATGGGCAATGTTGCAGAATGCCATTACGGCGGCCGAAACGTCAGGCCAGCGGGCGTCGAGCGCGGCCTGGCTTTCGCCCGGCACGGCGGCGGCTGGTCGCCATCTCGTCCATCGCCGCGCATTCATCGGGCGAGAGTCGGCCGGCGGCACGTTCGGCATGGACCCAGCCCCACGACACCGCACCCACGTTTTCCAGCACCCAGCGGTATTCGGCGGTTCTGCGGTAAAGGCCCGAGGTGTGATGCGCGCGCACCCGGTCCAGCGCGTCGGTGCTGAGAAACAGTACGTCCTGCGGATCGCCGATGCTGGTACCGACGCGTCCCCGAGTGAGGCCATGGTTCACCCGTTCGAAGCCGAACCACCGCAGGCTCGCGACCAGCAGTTCCCAGACAATGCCGATATCGGTAGCCATTGCGATCCTGTTGACCTGGTCCAGATCGTCTTGCGCCTGTTCTGCCCGCCGGTCTGCGCGGCTACTCATTCCCTCTCCTCAACCCGTTACCCGAAACGCCGCGATCCGGGCGGCCAGGGTCATGGTTCCCGAAGGAAGGAATGCTTGCAAGCCCCGCCCGCATCGGCGAAAACCGAAATCGGACCCATCGAACCGGAGGCGGCATGTCTTTGCCAGTCAAGGACCAACTGAGATACTGGAGCATCGTGGCGGTGGTGATCGTCCTGGTGCTGTATCTGCTGGGCGACGTGCTGTTGCCGTTCGTGATCGGCGGGGCGATCGCTTATTTCGTCGATCCGGTCGCCGACCGGCTGGAAAAATGGGGGCTGTCGCGCAGCGCGGCCACGGCGGTGATCACCATCGCCTCGGTCCTGCTGTTCGTGCTGACCATGGTGATGATCGTGCCGGTGCTGGTGGCACAGATGATCGACCTGGTGAACACGCTGCCGCAGCTGTTCCAGGATTTTCGCACTTTTGTCAGCACTCATTTCCCGGCGGTTCTGGACCGGGGGTCGAATGCGCATCAGATCATCGCCTCGGTCGGAGAGATGCTGAAATCGCGCACCGGCGAGTTCCTGCAAACCATTGCCGGATCGGTCGGATCGGCGGTCAACGTCGTGCTTTTGCTGGTCATCGTGCCGGTGGTGTCGGTCTATCTGCTCTTGGACTGGGACCGGATGATCGCGCGCATCGACCAGCTTTTGCCGCTGGACCATGCGCCGGTAGTCCGGCGCCTGGCCGGAGAGATCGACGCGGTGCTGGCCTCGTTCGTACGCGGCATGGGCACGGTCTGTCTGATCCTGGGCACCTATTATGCGGTGGCGCTGATGTTGGTTGGGCTGCAATTCGGCCTGGTGGTGGGGCTGATCGCCGGTCTGGTGACCTTCATCCCCTATCTCGGCGCGCTGATCGGCGGCGCGCTGGCCATCGGTCTGGCGCTGTTCCAGTTCTGGGGCGACTGGTTTTCCATCGGGCTGGTGGCCGCGATTTTCGCCATTGGGCAGGTGGTCGAAGGCAATCTGCTGACGCCCAAGCTGGTGGGCAGTTCGGTCGGACTGCATCCGGTCTGGCTGTTGCTGGCGCTGTCGGTATTTGGCGCGCTCTTTGGCTTTGTCGGCATGCTGGTCGCGGTGCCGGTGGCCGCCGCGCTGGGCGTTCTGGCGCGCTTTGCCACCGCGCAATATCTGGGGAGCCGCCTGTATCGCGGGCTGGCGGGACAGGACACGGAATAGATGGCCCGACAACTCAGCTTCGACCTCCCTGCGATGACCGCGCTGGGGCGGGAGGATTTTTTCGTCTCGCCCGCCAACGCGCTGGCGGTGGCAATGATCTCGGCCCATGTCTGGCCCGGCGGCAAGCTGGTGCTGAGCGGCCCCGTGGGCGCGGGCAAGACGCATCTGGCGCATGTCTGGGCGGCCGAGACCGGCGGTCGGATCGTGGCGGCGGCCGAACTGACCGAAGAGATGATTCCCGATCTGGCGGCGGGGCCGGTCGCGGTCGAGGACGTGCCCGCGATTTCCGGGGACGGGGAGCGCGAGGCGCTGCTGTTTCACCTGCACAACCTGACGCTGGCGCAGGGGCATGCGCTGTTGATGACCGGACAGTCGGCGCCGGGGTTCTGGAACCTGACCCTGCCCGACCTGACAAGCCGGATCGAAGGCGCCCAGCATGTCGCGCTGGAGCCGCCCGACGATGCACTTTTGGGCGCGGTGCTGGCCAAGCTGTTCATCGACCGCCAGCTTTATCCCGGGCCCGAGGTGATCGCCTATCTGGTCAAGCACATGGACCGCAGTTTCGAGGCCGCCGCGCGCACGGTCGCGGCGCTGGACCGGCTGGCGCTGGCCGAGCGGCGCGAGATCACCCGGGCGCTGGCGGCTCGGGTGTTGAACGAAGGTGCGGCGGGAGAGCGCAATTGACCGGGGCGGAGCGATCCCGCATCCTGCGGCAAGCAAGACTGAGGGCCAGATGAACCAACCTACGGAAGCGACCCTCCCGGATTGGGGGCCTTTTGGACGCCCGTTGTTCAACGATCCCAGTGCCCGCGCCCTGTCGCGAATCGGGGTGGTGGATGTGGGCTCGAACTCGGTCCGGATGGTGGTGTTCGATGGCGCGGCGCGCTCGCCCGCCTATTTCTACAACGAGAAGATCATGTGTGCGCTCGGCGCCGGCCTGTCTGAATCCGGCAGGCTGAACCCCGAGGGCCGGGTGCGGGCGCTGGCGGCGCTGCGCCGGTTTCAGCATATGGCGGACGATCTGGACCTGCCTCCGCTGGCTGCCGTGGCCACCGCAGCGGTGCGCGAGGCGACCGATGGGCAAGCGTTCTGCGACGAGGTGCTGCGCGAGACCGGATTGAAGATCCAGGTGATCGACGGCGACGAGGAGGCGCGGCTGTCGGCGCAGGGGGTGCTGTTGGGCTGGCCCGGCGCCTATGGGCTGATCTGCGATATCGGCGGGTCATCGATGGAACTGGCCGAGATCGCCAACAACCAGGTCGGGCGGCGGGTGACCTCGCCGCTGGGTCCGCTGAAGCTGCGCGACATCAAGGGCGGCCGCAAGGGGCGCAAGGCGCATATCAAGCAGGTGATGGGTGAGCTGAAGGCGCAGCTGGGGCCGCAGCGTGACCGACTGTTCCTGGTCGGCGGCAGCTGGCGGGCGATCGCGCGGATCGACATGCTGCGCCGCAACTATCCGCTGAAAGTGCTGCACGAATACCGCATGACCGTGCGCGACGTGCATGAGACGGTGAAGTTCATCGAGAACTCGGATCTGGAGAAGCTGCGGAGCAAGACCGGGCTGTCCTCGTCCCGGATATCGCTGGTGCCCTATGCGATCGACGTGCTGACCCGGTTGATCCGCGAGTTCAAGCCCAAGGATATCGCGATCTCGTCCTACGGGATCCGCGAGGGGCTGTTGTTCGAGCAGATGCCGCAGCGGCTGCGCGACCGCGACCCGTTGATCGAGGCGAGCTATTTCGCCGAGGCCAAGGATGCCCGCCTGCCCGGGTTCGGCAAGCAGTTGTTCGAGTTTGTGATGCCGCTGTTCAAATCCGCCCCGCCCGCGCAGGTGCGGCTGATCAAGGCGGCCTGCCTGCTGCATGACGTGAGCTGGCGGGCGCATCCCGATTACCGCGCCGAGATCTGTTTCGACAACGTCACCCGTGCCAACCTGGGCGGGCTGAAACATTCCGAACGTGTGTTCATCGGCCTGGCGCTGCAACACCGCTATCGCAACAAGCGCGAGGGCAACCGGTTCGACCCGATCTATGCGCTGCTTGACGAGAAGAGCCAGAAACAGGCCGAGACCCTGGGCAAGGCGATGCGGTTCGGCGCGATGCTGTGGCTGAAACGCGACGCGCGAATGGGGCGGCTGACCTGGTTCCCCAAGAAACGCAGGCTGGAGCTGCACCTGCCGAAAGAGGCCGCCGCGCTCTTTGGCGAAGTGGCCGAGGCGCGGTTCCAGTCACTGGTTTCGGCGCTGGGGGCGACCTCGGAGGTCTTTGTCGAGGAGTGAGGGGACGTGTAGCCGAGATGCCCAGGCGCCCAGGACAGTGAACTGCGCGGCCGGATTGCGATACAGCGGACCTTGCAGCGACTTGCCGCGAAAGTCGGCCTCGAGCCCCTATTTGCCATCGCCCTGCCAAGTTTGAATGACGGAAAACCGCAACAGCTACTGAGTTACCTGCAAGCCCTGCCGCGCATGTTGGTGGGAAGGCAAAGCGAGAAACTGATCGTCACAACTGAATTGATCGCGATCAAGTCGGATGTTGCCACCAACCGTTAGCCTTACACGCAGATAGATTTTCTAGCCTAACCATTTTAACACGAAGGAAAGCGGATTTGGCTACCTCTGAAGACAAGGGCTGGGACGCCATCATCATTGGCTCGGGCATTGCGGTCCTGTTGTACGGGCGGTTTCCACTTTCTCTCCGCAGCCTCACGACTCGAACGATTTTCAAGCTGAACCGCGCTGCCGCTCTCTCCGAGTGGCGCGGTCGTTGTGCGGATTAAAAGGCAGTCATACCGCCCTTGCGTAGCTTGGTTCGAATTCGACTAGCAGTTCCCGGCTTGTTTCCATTCGGTTTCGCTGACACTTTGCTTGTGGCTGAAAGGGGCACCTATCTTGTTGATTGATCGTTTGATCGTTCTTGCACGTAAGCACGGATCGGGATTTCGTTCCGGTGTTCCTTTTTGCGACAGAGCTAGCCTTGCCGGTGCAGCGAACACCTTGCTACGGGTGATCCTTTTCACGGGTAGCCTATCGGGCGCTGCCCTTGCGCAGAACCCGTTCTTCGAACAACGCAATACCGCTGTTGACGCGGCAACTCAAACGGATGTCGGCCTTAGAAGCGGCTCGCTGGTCATCGCACCGATCCCTTTCAGCAACGATGTGATCGGCAACGGAATTTCCCTGGGCGCGGGTTATCTTTTTACCCTCCCTGGATCAAAGCCATCAGGGGTCGGTGTTGCGACGCTGAAGACCGATAATGGAAGCACCGGCTACGGTGGCGGTGGGCTTGTTAACTTCGGCAACGGGCGCTGGACGCTCGGGCTTTTTGGCGGCACCGCAGATGTCAATTACACGTTGCCCGTTGGCAGGCTCAAGTTGCCACTCACGCAATCCGGCAAAGCGGTTGACGCCATCTTGGGCTATAACGTTACGGATCAACTGAAAATCGGGTTCAACCTGGGATACCTCGACACGTCGATTGGATTGGGCACTCTGCGTGTGAGTGATTTTCCAGTTGATCTGCGGCCTGATTTGGACGTCGAGTTGGTCAAATTCAGCGCACATGCAACTTGGGACACGCGAGATAACACTTTCTATCCGACGACCGGCGTACTGATCTCGGGAAAGATTTCGCACGCGGGCATCACGGATCAGGCATTCGGAAACCTGCTGACGATATCGGACAGAAGTTACTACAAAGGCGTGGCTTCCGCATCTACCTACAACGCGATTGGGGAACGTGGTGTTCTTGCTGTCATTGCCTCTGTCTGCGGTGCTGGTAGTGATGCGCCATTCTTTGACTCTTGCGGTGTTGGTTTCTCTGATGGCTTGCGTGGATTTGGCACTCTGGACAATTTGCAAAACTGGTCTGCCTCCGCCCAAGTGGAGTATCGAGGCCGCGTCTCTGAACGTTTCGGTTATGTCGCGTTTGCCGGTCTCGGCGGCGGCGGTGAAAGCATCAGCGCCATTTCGACGAAAAACGGCGGAGCTGCGGCTGGCGTCGGCTTGAGGTATCGTATCGCCAAGAAATTCGGGTTGGACTACGCCGTTGATTACGCGGTCAACGATCAAGGTGAAGCGTTTCTATACCTCTCTCTTGGGCAACGGTTTTGATCTCATCCATGATAGTGGCTTTGCGTAAATTCCATCAACACCAAACGCCGTGCAGGAAAGTACTGGCCGAGGAAATCTGATCAACCGGATAAACGGCTTTTCCGGCCAGCAACGGCATGATGCCGTAAGCCAGAAGCAGTTCGAAATAAGACGTCCGGACAGGAACTGCGCCCAGTACTCAAGGCGAAGGTGGCAGTTGCCGAAACAAAGCAGTGGCGCGATCAGCTTATCGGGAGAGCAACGCGGGAGACGCTCCGATTAGCTGGCCAAAGTGCGAAGCCTTCACATATCGCCTGATATGCGTGTCTCGGCGAGCGCGACCCTGGCCGCCGCGGGGCCTGTCCCGACTGGTTGGGACCATGTAGTCAAAAACAGTGCCAAGCCGAGTAGCAGGACAAAACTAGCCCCTACGAGGCGTACACCGGCTTCGAACCGCGCTTTTCTGGTCGGGTTGGTTCCGGCCCTGCGTTCGAGCGCGGCCCGCCCCCAGATTGCCGCCATCCCGATCATGGACATGGCAACCGCCATCCCGGCTGATATCGCGATCACCATCAGAATCGCTGGTACAACCAGGTCATTCGCAAGACCGAACAGCATCACGATCAGCGCCCCGGTGCAGGGAACCGCGCCCACAGCAAGTGCGATCCAGGCGCCAGACCGGTTTGCGGACGCACTGGCGGCAGAGCAGGCAGCGCATCCCGTGTGGGTGTCGAGCCCATGGGCATGATGCCGCCGTTGATGAACGAGGGCCTTTGCCGCCTGCCACACCAACGTCGCCCCAATAAGAACGATCAATCCGTAGCTGCCAAGCCGTATGAGCCGATAGTCGGACGGGGCTGCCCCGGTTGTCTGCCGCACGGCCAGATCAAGGAGGAAGACCACGGCAACGGCCGAGACGACGTGGAAAACCGCGATGCGGCTTCCCATCAGGATGCCGCGGCGAAGGCTACCGCCTTCTCCGATGAAGTAAGAAACCACAACGGCCTTTCCATGTCCCGGACCCAAGGTGTGCAGGGCGCCGTAAAGGAATGCGACCATCAAGGCGAAACCGGCTGCTCCGAGTGACCGCCCGTCCTCGATAGAGCGCATGGCCGAGGTGAAAAGGTTGTTGATCCAGATTTGCGCCCGCGCGAAAAGGTTGCCGTCGACCGGTGCCTCGGCAGCGACCGGAATCTCGCCCGGTTCGCCCCATGCCTGCGCATTGGTGAGCGTGTAGGAGGCCTCGACCACCCTTTGTCCGTCGACAAGGAAGAGATTGCTGACAGTCGGCTGGTGTTCAAGAACGCCCCGCAGGCGAATTGCATGAAATGTCTTGTCGATTTCGAGGCCGTCAGGAACGTCGACACGGATCATCTGGTTGGGTGGTGGAGGTGGCGTATGGATGCACGCCCCCACCCACGGGACGAGCAGAAAGCTGTGAACGCGGCCGTCTGCGGCATGTAGGGGCAGGACGTAGCCATCGACAAGCACCTCGCGCCCCAGAAACCGCCCTGTTACGCCGGTCGCCTCTTCGCGGCGCTTCTCCATAACGACAAGCCGCTGGGCCAACAGCTGGTCAGCGTCGTAGCCGTCGTCGCGCAACCGCGCCCGGGCTTCTTGCGAGCGTTGTTCGAGTTCGGCATCGCCGACCTTGCCAGCGGCGTCGAGGATTGTTCGAAGGTCATTTTTTTGCTGGTATGACATTTCCAGAAAGGGGTCATCATAGGGTTCCGTAGCCGGAGCCAGTGCCCCCCAGCGAGCCAGTTCGACAGGCTCGGCAAAAGCGCTGTCAGGCAGGACAAGGGACGCCCAGACACACGATAGAGCGATCCACCAGGCCATTGTCGTACTCTTGGCGAAGAGAGCGAAGCGTACGGGGGTGCAGGTGGTGAAAAAACTGCGCAAAACGGATTTCTTTGGAACTGGTCCATTATCTCTGGTCATGGTCCATCCTTTTTGCCCGGGTCATATCGGATGAGCGCCCGTGCCAATTGGGCGAATAGTGCGACGAAAATGCCGACGCCAGCGAAGATATAGAATACGGTGAACAGCTTCGCGGCGGAAGTTGTCGGGCTGAGATCGCCAAAACCGACCGTCGACATCGTTGTGACCGAAAAATACAGGCTGTCGATCCACGACCATCCTTCAACCTGGCGATAGAAAACCGAGCCGCTCAGGAGCATGATCATCGCGACAGCAAAGGTCGCCCGAAATGTCTCGTCACTCCACGAACGAACCAGTGCCTTGAGCAGCCGAACTACGGTCAATGCAAATGACAACATACGATCAACCGGCTCTTCTGGCCGGTGGTCGGTTAAACGCGATGGAAACTTGCGCATAAATCCAGAAACCTGAGGGGTCGGAACGAGAGGTGCGCCCAGCCACGAAGCGGCTGGGGATGTCCTGGAACAGGGTTAACCCTATTTCTCTCCACCGGCTTGAATGGCGTCCAAGAAATGATTGCAAAAGCGCGAAGTCTCTAGGCTGGCCGATCATGTCAATCCATCTCGAACTTGTAGATCACGCCGTCTTTCATGATCAGGTCAAATTTGTCCCATGGATTGGCGATCAGGCTCAGGTCTTCCAGCGGATTGCCGTCCACCAGGATCAGGTCCGCGTAGGCGCCCACGGTCAGCTGACCTAGCGGGCCTTCCTGGTAGGGATGCCGCGGTCCAGCCAACGCAAAGAGTTCGGCGTTGTCTGATGTCGCCATCTTCAGCGCCTCGAATGGCGTGAAACCCAAGTGCTCAAGCTTGGTCAACAACTTGCCCTGACGATCCGTCGTTTCCTTGTCGAAAAGCGCGTTGGAGCCAAACGCGATATTCACGCAATTTTCCTTCATCAGTCCCAGCATTTCGCACCCCAGAAGGAACCCGTGGTCAGTGCTTTTGCCCCCCGGTTTGACCGCCATCTGCACGGCTTCATCGGAATAGACGTGCGCGGCGACGTCGATGTTGTGGCTTTCGGCGACATCCACGGCGGGTTTCGTCTCTTCAAGCGAGTACTGTCGTACATCGAGAGGGTCGAAGACAGAGGCGACACCGCCACCCACGGCCAGCTTCAACTGCGCGGCCCCCATGCGGAACACTTCCCGCGCGCGCTGCTGCACGAGAGGGACTCCGTCGGCGATCACGACGAGGCCATTGCGCCCCCAGTAGTCAAGCGTGTCGCCTGCGGGCGCAGGTACCTCAAAGGGAAGGCGATAGTCGTAATGCCCCCCTGTCTGGCTGAGCGGCGGGCCAGAGACCAGCATCCGTGGACCTAGCGTTTCGCCGCGATCGACCATCTTGTGGACAGCAAAGGAATTACCGCCCAGATCGCGTACAGTGGTGAAACCGCGCATCAGCGTTCGCTCGACTGCAATCACAGTCCGCGCGCCGACTTCGAATGAATCTCCGAACAAGGTTGCGGTCTTCGGCAGCTCTGCAAGGCTCATATGCCAGTGCGAATCCGTCAGACCCGGAATCATGGTGCGCCCGCCACCGTCGATGACCCGCCCGCCGGCAACCGCCACCTCCTCTGTCGTGATCTGGGAAATCAGGTTTCCATTGATGACGACATTGGCGTTCTCGATGAGCGCCTCGTTCCGCCTGTCGACGACGTTGACGCTGGTGATGACGATTGGTCGGACGGGATCGTCCTGCGCCCCCGCGGCGGCAGCCGCGAGGACAAGAGCAAAGGTGAACAGTGCTCTGCGAAGCACGTCAGGTCACTCCATGTCGTACTTGTAGATGATGCCATCCTTCATGATCATGCCAAAGTTTGCTTTTGCGTCGCTGATCAGGTCGAGGTTTTCCAGCGGGTTGCCATTGACGAGGATCATGTCGGCATAGGCGCCTTCCTCGATGACACCCAGCGGGCCGAGCGGGTAAGGCGTCAGCAGCCCCGACATTTTGAGCAATTCTGCGTTGTCGCAGGTGGCCATCTTCAGCGTCTCATAGGGTGTGAACCAGCGCTGCATCTTGGCAAGCACGGCGCCCTGCCGTTTGGCGAGGTCCGCGCTGAAGAGCGTATCGGTCCCAAACGCGATCTTCAGGCCCAGTTCCTTTGCGGTGCGATAGACGAAATCGGTGCCGTCGGTCACGAACTTGTACTTGGCCTTCTGGAATTCGTTCAGGGCCGGTGCGTCTTCGTCGTCAAGGAAGGGCTGCATGCTGAGCCACACGTCGTGTTCTTTGAACATCTCCAGGGTCTCGCGAGTGGACATATGCGCGTGTTCAACGCTTTTCGCCCCGTTCTTGATGGAGTGAACAACGGCCTCGTTGTTGATCGCGTGGGTTGTGACGTAGGTGCCCCAGGCTTCGGTCGCCTCTACGGCGGCCTTGAACTCCTCGTCGGTGAACTGGATCGTGTGGATCGGGTCATAGGCCGAGGTGACGCCGCCGCCCGCCATCAACTTGATCTGCGTCGCCCCTTGCATGAGGTTTTCGCGTGTACGCTTGAGAACATCCGGCACACCGTCGGTGATGTAGAACATGTTGCCGCGCTCGAAAGTGTGCAACTCGCCAGCAGCCTGCGGGACCTCGCGCGTCAGGCGGAAATCCTGGTGACCCGCAGTGATCGACAACGCCGGTCCCGAGGGAAACACCCGCGGTCCGTCGATCAGGCCCTCGTTCGTGGCCTTGGCGATGTCGAACATCGGCCCGGCGGTATCGCGGACGGTGGTAAAGCCGCGGGACAGGGCATTGTTCTGCGCCTTGGCCGCAAGCAGGTTCCAGTATCCCTCGCCGGTCAGCGCCAATTGACCGATCGTCGCCTCTGCAAAGATGCCATGCCAATGCGCGTCGATCAGGCCGGGAATGAGAGTGTAGCCTTCACCGTTGATCTCGAAGGCCCCTTCCGGCGCCTTGACATCGGCGCCGATGGTCGAAATCAGTTTCCCGCTGACCAGAACATCGACATCCGCAAGCTCTTCATCGCAGCCGTTGAACACCTGCGCGCCGCGGATCACCACGTTGTCGAACCTCATCTTGACCGTGGTGGTTTCGATGTCTCCGACAACACCGGCGGGTACGACGGCGTGATTGGCCTCATGCGCGGCGAGGCCAACTGGCGAAACGGCGAGCGTAGTGCTTAGAAGAACAGTCAGAGTATGATTTTTCACTGTATGTGTCCTCGATATGTTGTGAACTTTTGATAGGGTCGCTTCGTTCTCTTTGAAGCGGTGTTTGCCATGGGTTTCGGGTCTTCAGAAGTTGAGAACCTTGTATCCCACCTGGATCGACCATTCGGCTGGCCTGTCGCCGCCAATGAGAATGCCCGGTTTGACATAGACTTGACCGTCTCCCCCGAAGGCCTTGCCCGTCAGCATCCCGGCAGTGACTTGAAAGCTGCCAAATGTCTTGCCGGCTTCCCAATCGTGGATAATCGCCGGGTCGAATGTCAAATAAAAGCGACGATTCTTCAGCTTTGGAACATAGTAGAAGTCGACCGTGGTAGTGTTGACGTTTGCGCCCTGTCTGTTCCCTCCCTCAAGGCCGAAGGTGTGAACAACGGCAGGAGCGAAGATCGAGCCGCTGTCGAGGAACCATGCATAAAAGGCTGACGCTTCGGCCGCCAACTGGCCGTATCCGGCAAAGTCTGTCTCAGCCGTATCCAGAAACACCTCGAATGTAAAAGCGGCGCCGTTTCTCTTGGTGAGATAGAACACGTCAATATACGTGATGCTGATATCCCCCAGCCGCAACTCTTCGCCAACATTCGGGTTTAGCGCCGCTGCCGCAGCCGCGTCACCCAGGAACGGGCTGGCATTAAAGGGGCTGTCGGAAAACGGGACTGTGAACCGCAAGGCCTTGCTGCCATCCCCGATTGGCCTGGTATAGAACAGTTCAAGCAGACCTGTGTTCAGGTTGGAGTTGATTTGATTGAACTGGTACTGGATGCCCATCTGCGTTGTGAGCAGCGTTGGGTTGGTTCCGTTGTTGATCTCGTCTGGATTCTGTTGTGCTGCGCATTGCATCGAAAAGCCGATCAGCGCGAAGGACAATGCGATTCTCAAAAGGGATTTTTTCACTTTTATTGTCACTCCGGTTATTTTTGTGCAATTCTTCTTAAGGTTTCTTCGGCTCGTTCCTGCAGGGCCATGGCTGACGCACTGCGCGCCAGAAGGCCTTGTTGGTCCCAATGGAAAAGTCGAACGCACGGATCGAACTATCCCAGATTTCAGTCTGCAGCAACTGGATGAAAATGAGTGTGAAGTTGATATGCAAAAATTTAAGAATGCATTGGGAGTAGATGTGACGCGCTGGTCCATCGACGACGTGGAGCAGATGATAGCTGCCCCAAAGATGGACGTCGTGCCACTGTCCGCGAGCGGGGCAAGCGGCGTCATGGCCTGGGCGGCTACGGGAACCGTCACGCTCGGAAGGATCGCCTTGATCGGAGAAGCGACGATAGGTACGAAGCTGGACAAGGCTTTCGTGAATTTCACCTTGCCGGTTGTGCAGGCGGAAACCTGGACCATCAATGGCCGATCAGGAGACGGAAACGCCTTTTTCTTCAACGCGGACATGGATGAAGGCTATATCAACGCCCCGAGCCGATATGGCTACTTCGGAAGGGTGCCGAAAGACGCGTTGCGGCAGGAATTGACGGCTCTACTCGGTCGGAATCCGGAGGCGAGTGCTATGCAGAAGGGGATCGTCTCAGTTTCAAGCGGTCTGAAAACTCGGCTGATCCGGACCTTCGAGCGACTTCTGTCGCGCGCGTCCGGCCGACCGCTTTTCCCGAAACCGGCGCGTGCAGCGCGTATCTTCGAAGCGGAAATCGTGCACGCGCTGGCCGTGACGGTGCTTGATACAAGGCGCACCACCGCAGAAATGCCCGTCGTTGCCGGAGGTCTTCCCCGGCTAGTCGGTGAGGCTGTTGCGCTCTTCGACGCGGCTGAGCCGGGATCCCTGACCCTTAAGGATATCTGTTCTGCGCTCGCTGTCAGCGCGCCCACACTGAACATGGCTTTCCAAGAGGTTACAGGAACGACGCCGATGCGCTTCTACAGAATGAAGCGGTTGGTAGCTGTTCGCCAGGACTTGCTGTTGCAGTCCGGAGCGGTCAGCGCGGTCAAGCAAGCGGCCATGCGTCAAGGGTTTCACGATCCGAGCCGGATGAGCGCTCTGTACCGGCAAGTCTACAATGAACTGCCGTCCGAGACGGTGGTGCGACGTGGCAGACAGGCAGGACTCTGATCCAAGTGGGTGTACAGAGAAATACAGCAACTTGAGGAACTGACGCAAGGACGCGCCCCCCCACCGCAGTGGTGCCTGTGCGCCGCGAAGCGAGGCCGTGATCGCAACACGACTGAATCACTGATTGCATCCGGTCTGACCAGCGAGATAGCCGCTGCTCTTATCAAGTTTCCCGACATTGCAGTTCACCTGCACCCTTCGCATGAACCGGGCGCCACCGGGTCTGCCGAACGTGCAGGCGGCTATCGCTGCAACAGCGACCGGAAGAAAAGTCCCGCATCTCGAAGGTCTGAACTTCTGGCAGCGAAAGCGTGGTATGGGTTCGGACCGGATCGACTCCGGAGAACGACAACTTCGGTGACATGCGCCGCCTCGCAACAGAAGGGGCACTGCGACCGCGAAGCCATGCTGCGCCAGCGAAAGCCGCGTGGGCAAAAGGCGGGTTTGTCCTGTGTGTATGACGTCTGCTTTGCAAGGAAAAAATGCTCTGATTGCGCGGCTGGTCAGTACAGTCCTGTGTCCG
>NZ_JAOVQN010000027.1:0-54809 GCF_025673445.1 Ruegeria marisflavi | reverse complement strand
GTCTCGCCGGCTTTCCGCAACTCTATCTGTTGGACCCTGATCTCAACACGATTGAAGTGAACGCGGCGCCGATGCCGACAGAAACTTGGGGTTCCATCTCTACCGCTACCGAATTGAGCTCGACGTAATCATCCGAGCCATCTGGTCAGATGTCCACGTTGGCGCCGTGAGCCGACAAGGGCGTGGAGGAGCCAGTGCCCGCTCCGCGGGACGGAACTGCCGTTGGCGACTGCGCCCAGTGCTATTGTTTGCCTCCATCTACGGCGGGGCGATTTATCGGATTGTTTCGGCGGTTTCCGGACCGAACGTGTTCTTGATTTCGGAGACGAGGTCGGCAGGGAAACCACCCTCTTTGGCGTGACGATATATGTCTTCAGCGCTGTTCGCTTCGTGAATACAATACAGCTTGTCACCAGCGGCATAGGTGTGATGCCAGACATATGGAACGCCAAGCCCATCGACCACTGAATTCGATTTGGCCGAGATTTTGCACAGCTCTTCACGGCTCAGCTTTTCGGCTCCGGGAACATTTCTTTCGACTATAAATTTGGGCACGTGGGTCTCCTTTGTGTCGAGGGGTTCGATTTTTGTGGCGATGTCGCGCCTTGCGGGTCAGGTTCAGAGGGCTCGCGTTACGCGGCCACCTTGGGAAGGGCATGACTGTTCATTGACTTTTTGTATGCCGGCCGTTCGGAAGCTGACGTGTAAACGACTGTGATCTTCGGATGTGTTGAGAACAGCCTCTCCCTGTCCGCGGGCCATTCAGTGAGCATTGAAAGATAGTAATCCAGTGCTGAAAACCCACTTTTCAGGAACGTTTTCTGACCCGAAATACCGTCTTCCATCAGGTCGAAAAAAATGTTCAGATCGGCCAATCCCTTCTCTTCCACCTCAGCGATGGCAGCATCGGACCTGGCATATCTCTCCGGGTGGTTCCAACGAGAAACGGTTGGATATCCGGTGGAGGTCATCACGTTCAACCAAAACAAAAATTCTGGTCTATCCGCGTCTGTCGACTGCGGCGACAGGCGGGCTTTCGGAAAAGTCTCGCAAAGATAAGTCACAATTGCGCCAGTCTCACCAATGGTTTTTCCATTTGGAAGTGTGAGAGCGGGCACGCGCCCCGTCGGGTTGATGTCGAGGTAAGCGGGCTTCTTGTGGTCGCCGGAACTCATGTCCACGTGGCGCTGCTCAAACTCTGCCTCAACCTCGTGCAGCAGTGCCTGCGCGACAATTGAACCCGCCATGTATTCCCAATGAAGAACGTACATTATGCGCCTTCTCCTATAGAATTTCTTTTCCGCATTCACTGTTCAAAGTCATATTTTAACCATAAATGGCTCGCTTGCACGTCAGAATATCCTTGGAGGAACTAAAGCTTTAATTTAATGGTGCCGAATGTTTTTAACTCATCTGAACGCCTTGCGAGCACTCGAAGCGACACTTCGCCTTGGCAGCTTTTCCGAAGCGGCAACTGAACTTGGCGTAACGCCGGCCGCTGTTGGACAGCGCGTTAGGACATTGGAGGAATACCTTGGCAGGGAGCTCTTCATTCGAACTCCATCCGGACTCAAGGCGCAAGAAGATGTACGAAATGTCGAAACGCTTCTAACAAATAGCTTCTCTGGTTTGGCTGCGGCGCTGAACGAGCTGAAGAACCGTAATCCTGGATCACGCATTTCCGTCACCTTGCCTGCGTCTTTTGTTGAGAACTGGCTGACTTCATTG
This sequence comes from Ruegeria marisflavi, assembly GCF_025673445.1. Taxonomy (NCBI): domain Bacteria; kingdom Pseudomonadati; phylum Pseudomonadota; class Alphaproteobacteria; order Rhodobacterales; family Roseobacteraceae; genus Ruegeria; species Ruegeria marisflavi. The sequence continues at coordinate 53,081 of NZ_JAOVQN010000027.1, read as the reverse complement.
ATCTCAGAGTTCTACCAACGTCACGCGTCAGTCGATATGCGTTTGGATGCCTCCAACCGGGATGTTGACCTCGCGACCGAAAATTTCGATTTTGCGGTGCGCTATGGCGCGCCTCCAGGGGATCAACTGGAAGGGGTTGTATTGTTCGGTGACTATGTTCTTCCAGTCTGCTCTCCAGAGTTCGCCCGACAGCACGCCATTAATCCTTTTTCTCGTTCATTGAAGAACATCCCTTTAATCCATGTAACCGATCGGACCAAGGATCCTAGCTGGGTCGGTTTCGACGGTTGGGGCCAAGCATTCGGCTTCGATGAAGAGCATCTCGGCCAAGGCGTGCATTTTTCAAAAGTCAGTTCCGGACTGCAAGCGGCGATAGCTGGGCAAGGTCTTGTCCTGTGTGGACTGGTTGAAGCCTTCAATTCAATACGCTCTGGCCTGTTGGTCGCGCCATTCGGGCCAAAAATGAGCTGCAAGACAGACGGGATGTACAGGTTGCTTTGGGTGCGAGACCACCCCATGGGCAAGATACAGCGGGATTTCAGGGAGTGGCTTCTGGAGAAAGCTGCGGTACTTAAAAACGAAAGCGAAAGTTTTCTGAACGGCGGCTTCGAATGATTAAATGGTGATAGACCGCTCTGGGCTCAAGGCGGTCATCTGACTCTTTTTATCGGATGACTGGATCACGATGGATACTCCGGCGTCGCTTCCGGTCCGTGCTTCCGGTCCAGCATCGCCTCTACGATGTCTGGCGCCAACAGGGTGAGCCGTCGGCCGCGCGTCATTTAGGACAGCGCAATCCCCTCGCGCTCGGCCAGTTCGAGGATGGTGGCAAAGTCCCCAGATTCCATCATGGACCAGTTTGGTGACAGGGTTGCGCGTTTGTGCGGCGCCTTCCGGCATCTGAGTCGCCTTCAGCCCGCCACGCATTACGAAGTGGAACTGATAGTAAAGCGGGCGACTTTCGGTCGGCCGGAGGTACATATTCTTTCTCGGCATCCCTCAAACCCCCTGCCACACATTCGCCTTGCGTTCCCCGTATGTCCGGCGATCTGCCACACAAAACGGGGTAACGGAAAAGCCGCGAATGTTTTTTATTTCAGTTGGTTAGGGCAAATCAGTGCAGCGATTTGCGCATTGGGTATCCCAGGATCCACCTGCCGCGTCGGGCCGGTCCCGCCGGTTGCCAGCCGCGCCTGTCATAGAACGCGCGCGCGGTTGCCGTGCTGGTCAGCACCCCATCGTTGGCCCCCAGCGCGCGCAACCTTTCCTCCAGCCCGGCCAGCATTGCCGTGCTGGCCCCGGTGCCGCGAAAGCCTGGATCGACATAGTTCAGCGTGATGCGCCCGGTCCCGCCTGCGGGGTCGAGATCCGACAGCGCGCCGACAGCGGCCGTCTGACCGGCCCGGATCAAAATCCAGAACTCCGATCCCTCCACTGTCATCTGGTCGCGCAACCCCCCGGGCGTCTTGTTGGCGGACCACCGCGCGATGGCCTCCTTGTCGCCGCCATGATCGGCGCCGCACAGGTCCGAGATCGACCGAACCAGCACCTGCGACATGTCGAACACGTCAAACGGTGTCGCCCGCCGCAGGATGTCCTCCGTTCGAGCCGGGGAAAACGCCTGGGATATCCCGCGCTTGTTTTGGATCATTCCGAATGCTGCGGCGCGTGGCGCGACGGGGCCAGATATGGCCGCGTGACGTCCTTCAATGTCACGTCCAGCGCCTCGACCGACAGCCGGATCGCCCCGTCCCCGGCAACGGTCAACAAGACCTCGCCGGCACAATCGTCACCAGGCTCGAAGGAGACCGACAACAGCGACAGGATCATGTCCTTGTCGGTGCGGTCGATACCCTGGCTCGCCACGCCCAGAACATTGTCGAACACCAAAATCGACTGCACCCGCTCATAACCGCGCCCGCGCCGCTCGGCCTTGTCGCGATCCTCCCACCGGAACCGGTTCAGTAACAGGGCAAACCGCCGGTCCGAGGCCCGCCATGTCATCTCGGTCACCGGCAGCACGGCATCCTGCACCAGCGACGAAATGATCTTGAGATCGTCGGAATCCTCTGCCCCCAGGTTCAGCGGGGCCTCCCTGCCATCTTCAAAACTTGCGTCCACCATTCGTTCCTGATCCGTTCGATTCTCGCACCCGAGGATTCGAGCCCGTCCAACACATGTTCATATCACCGGTCCCGATGATAGACCCTGCCACCCTGTGTCCCACCTGTTTCGGCCCACCTCGCAGCATCCCGCGCCCTGTCCCAGACCACCCAGCTATCCCGGCCTAGTCCGTGTCCTCTGCCTTTTCTTCCTCCGACGACGACCGGGCCCGCGCCTGTGCCTTGCGCCGCGCCAGATTCGCCTTGAGCGCCGCCTTGAGCCGGTCCTCGCGGGTCTCTTTGCCGCGTTTCGCCTTCGGGTGGGATTTTTCCTCTGCCATGGCCTTTCTCTACAGGAGGCTAAAAAAACCGTCCAGATGCCCTTGCGCGCCGTTTCGTTTGAGTCTAATCACCCGCTCACCCCGCTGCCGTAGCTCAGGGGTAGAGCACTCCCTTGGTAAGGGAGAGGTCGAGAGTTCAAATCTCTCCGGCAGCACCACTTAACACATTGAAAATAAATTTAAAAATTAAACTTTACCCTGTGGATAACTCTGGGAGAATCTGTGGATAAGTGTGCGATTTGCACCTATTTGCACCCATTTTCACCCAAACGTGGTGCAAAATCCGTGCAAGTTATCTTCGATTCTACCTCAAAATTTTTTGATTAGTAGCCTTGCATCGTAGCGTTTTCCGTTTTCCGTTTTCCGCTTGCTAGTGGCTGAAACTACTACGTCCAACCTCGTTCTTTTGTTGCCGCAGCAAATTCCTTTCTAAAAAATGATGTGGAACGTATTGCAAGGCTTGTGTGAAAGACGGTCAACGCAGCTTACTCGGCCTGACCTGCCCTACGAAACAGTGCTCCCTGAGGTAGCCATCGAGGCGTTCGAGCGTGAATTCGTGTTTGTCCATCCACTCGTTGACCTTTTCGCCGGGGTGATACTCCGTCGCGCTGAATTCGATATTGTGCTGACGCAGAAAAACGATTGCGCACAAAAACCCCGTCCTTTTGTTGGCATCAACAAACCCGTGGCTAGTGGAGATGCCGTGCCAATAGTAGGCGGCGATCAAGATGATGTCGGCTTCTTCCTGATAGTCTGCTGCGAGGGCGGGGCGACCTATCGCACCTAGAAGATCGTCCCTTTTTGAAAGACCCTCTAGGCCTCCAGTTCTCAGGGCAACTCTGTCATGGATTCTGATCACGTCTTCCTCGGTGAGGTAGTCTACCTCACCTAGTTCTCGCACCAATGGAAATGGCATTAGGCGAGAAGTCTCATCGTGCCCTTGAACCTCTTTTCAACTTCATCAGCGATATCGTCGATTGCCCTACGACGTTCTTCTGGGTTCATCTTGTCAGAAGAAGGAGCCACGATTTCAAAGTCGATTTGGGGAAGGGATTTGGACATGACAGAATGGTCGTACCCAACACGCTTGTAGGTCACGAAACGCATTTTATTCTTAGATTTTCTGGACTGTGCCATATCAGTTCGTCCTTTTCCCTACTGCCAAGATAGTGGAGCTAGTCCTTACAATCAATCAACGAACGCTTGAAAATCCTATTTGTGGCTCCCGGCGACCTCTTGTGCACTCTGCTTCGGTTTCCCCTAAAGAATCTCTGCGCCTCGTTTGTGCCGGGTTAGATTTCAGCGAACAGCTGACATACATATTGAAATGCAACGCACTTTTTTGTGTGCTTCGATCGCTTTTGGTTCCTCGCGCACAAGTCGTTCACTTGCTGCCTAAAGCCTGCACTAGCCAAGAATACCATACAGCAACCTGTGAAAATTGCGTGCAATCACTCATTTAACTCCCAATAAGGAGCTGATTTTAAAGGAAAATATGAAATTTCCGTTGCCCTTGGTAAGGGAGAGGTCGAGAGTTCAAATCTCTCCGGCAGCACCATCAACCCACCTTGAAATCTAACAAGAAGCCGCGACGCGCGTTTAGTGCGCCTGATTTTTTCGACACGAATGGGCATGCTTGCGGTTGTGACAACGGTGGGTGGTCAGATTCAGTCGGAACAGGTCGCTTTGCAGGATAGGCTTTTGCGGCGAAAGCGCGCAAAGCCCGGCACGCAGGCAGACCTGGCGGTAGGCAAACGGCTGCGGACAGGTGGCCGGGGTCGCTTGCCGCCACTGAATATCTCGCCAAATCCAAAGGAAAATCCTATCGTGAGCCAACACCACAACAACTTTGGCAAAGGGTGGTAAGGAAAGAGATGTGAGACCCGACACCCGGTACGCACTCAGCGGAGATCTTAGCATCGCCTACCAGGTTTTTGGCGAAGGTGACGAGGATCTTGTCCTCGTTCCGGGCTGGGTTTCAAATGTCGATCTGTTCTGGGATGAGCCGGTCGTTGCGCGCTTTCTCACCGAACTCTCAAGCTTTTGTCGCGTCATTCTGTTCGACAAACGCGGTACCGGTCTTTCGGACCGGGGTTCTGGCGCCGCCACCCTCGAAGAACGGATGGATGATGTCCGGGCCGTCATGGATGCGGTCGGCTCGCAAGGCGCCACGATCTTTGGCTATTCCGAAGGCGGCCCGATGAGCGTGTTGTTCGCCGCCACCTATCCGGACCGCACCCGCGCGCTGGTTCTGGCGGGCAGTTACGCCAACCGGCGCGCGCGCGCGAATTACCCCCAAGGCGTGTCCGAGGCCGATTTCTCCATTCTGGTCGAGAGCGTTCGCGCAAATTGGGGCACCCCGCTGGACATCGAGCGGCGCATTCCCAGCCTTGCGGATAACCCCAGGTTCCGCAATTGGTGGGCCCGGTTTCTGCGCGGCGGCGCCTCGCCCGCGGCGGCCCTGGCTTTGCTACGGATGAACCTTGATATCGACGTGCGGCCGATCCTTGCTTCGGTGCAGGCGCCCAGTTTGATTCTGCACGCGGTACGGGATCGGGTCGTTGCCTGTTCGAACGGGCGCTATCTGGCCGCGAACATCCCGAATGCCCGGATGGTCGAGATCGACGCCGACGATCATGTTCCCTTCACCGAGACCTCGGAACGCGTCTTGTCCGAGATCCGGCAATTCGTCACCGGGCAGGCGAGACGCCAGATCGAGGAACGGGTTCTGGGAACCATCATGTTCACCGACATCGTCGGGTCGACCAGCCTCGCACACAAGGTCGGAGACAGGGACTGGACCGACACGCTGGCAGCGCATCATGACGAGGTCAGAAACCAGCTTGAAATCTTTGGTGGGCGCGAGGTCAAGACCACCGGCGACGGGTTTCTTGCGATGTTCGACGGCCCGGCACGGGCGGTCCGCTGCGGGCATTCCATTCAATCCGCCGTGGAGGCGATCGGCCTCAAGGTCCGCATCGGCCTGCATACCGGCGAGTGCACCATCTCAGGCGATGACGTCGCCGGAATAGCGGTACACATCGCGGCCCGCATCGGTGGCATGGCCGAAGCCGGACAGGTCCTTGTGTCACAAACCGTGCGCGATCTGGTGGCCGGGTCCGGCCTGATCTTCGACAATCTGGGCGTGCAGGAGTTGCGGGGCGTTGACGGCCAGTGGTCGATCTGCGCCGCAAGATCGAAGTAGGCCCGGACCGGGCAACCGGTGCGGAATGGCCTCTCAGGGCCTGTACAAAACGGTCAATCCCCCCTTGGAGCCCGGTACAAAACGGTCAAAATGCCGGTTTGCCTCAGTCCTCGAAGGTGGTCTTGTGAGCAGGAAAGACCATGCGCAGATGCGCCATGGTCAGGCGCAACCCTTCCTCGATCGAGAAGCTTTCGGGGGTCAGGTACAATTTTTGCCAGAACCCGTCGGTCAGTGAATCGATGCAGAACGCCACGTCGCGCGCCTCGGTTTCCGAGGCATTCGGTAACAGTTCGCGGCACAATTCATAGAGCGCCGCCCCCCGCTGGACATCGAAATCCCGCGCACTTTCGGCATAGCGCGGGCGGAAACTCGCCTCGCCCCAGAACGAGAACCAGACCGCCAGCGCTTCGCGGTTGCACACCACCGGCGAGAAGTCGGCGCGGATCAGTGCCGCCAGCCGTTCCGCCGGCTCGGCTCCGGCCTCTGCCACCGCGTTGCGCCAGGTGTCGGCATAGATCGAATACTGGTACTCCAGCGCGGCGGCCAACAACATGTCTTTGCTTTTAAAATAAAAAACAGCGACGCCTTGGGACAGTCCAGCCGCATTCGCAACCGTTGCCAGCGTGGTTCGGGACAACCCGTTCTCAACGACCGAACGCAGGGTTGCCTCGATCAACTGCTTGCGGCGGCGGTCGGCATTGTCCTTGCGTTCCTTGCGTTGCCGGGGCGGCGGCGGGGCTTTTGTGGTCATCCTGGCGGCTCCCGGTTTTCCATGTCGCATCTCTATCCTGTCCGTTCGCATGAATAAAGTAGCCTAAAATTTATTTGAGCGCTCAAAAAACTTTACGAAACCCGCGCGCCGGGGTATTCCTTAATCAACAAGAGGGAGCACGCGATGGGGCGTCACGACCGATATGATGCAATAATCGCCGGGGCAGGCCACAATGGCCTGACCACGGCCTGCTACCTGGCCAAGGCCGGGCTCAAGGTTCTGGTGGTCGAGAAAAACGACTGGATCGGCGGCGCCGCCGTCAGCCGCTCGCTGCACCCCGGCTGGACCTATTCGAACTGTTCCTATGTCTGTTCTTTGTTGCGGCGCGAGATCGTGCGCGACCTTGAATTGCCGCGCTTCGGGCTTCAGGTCATCCCTTACGAGGGCGGCGCGACCTTTACCCCCGATGGCGACTATTTCGCCTATTATTCCGGTCACGATGCCCTGCGGCGCGAGATCGCCCGGCACGAACCGCGCGATGTAGATGCCTATGAGCGGTTCAGCCAGACGGTGATGCGGCAATGCCGGTTCATCCGGCCATTCCTGCTCAGAACCGCGCCCGATCCGGCGCGGATGCGTCCGCGTGATATTTCAGAGCTGGCCTATCTGGTGCGCAAGGTGCACGGGCTGGGCGCGCGCGAGATCGGCGAGACGCTGCGGTTCTGGACCATGTCGATCGGCGATTTCCTGGACGAGCATTTCGAGAATGACCTGATCAAGGCGCATCTGGCCGGATCGGGGATCATAGGAACCGGGCTGGGTGTCTATTCGCCAGGGTCCGCCTATGTGCTGCTGCATCATTATATGGGGGATGTCGACGGAACCATCGGCGCCTGGGGGTTTGCCCGGGGTGGCATGGGGTCGATCAGCCGCGCGCTGGGATTGGCGTTTGAAGAGGCGGGCGGCACCATCGTGACCGGCTCAGGTATCGACAAGTTCCTGACCAAGGGCGGCAAGGTAACCGGTGTCGCGCTGGAAAACGGCGATACCTACGAGGCGCCGGTTGTCGCCTCGAACATGGATGTCAAGCGGACCTTCCTGGAACACACCGACCGCGACGACCTGCCGGGCGATTTCCTGCGCGCGGTCGAGCGGTTCAAGATCCGGGGGTCGTCGGGCAAGCTGAACATCGCGCTGGATCGCATGCCCGAGTTTCCGGCCGCACCCGCCGGTGCGCCGTTCCTGCGGGGCGACATGCATTGTTCGACCTCACTGGCCGAGCTTGAGCGTGCCTATGACGACTGGAAGGACGGCCGCTGGTCGCAAAGCCCCTATTTCGACATGCTGATCCCCAGTCAGATCGACCCGACCATGGCGCCGCCGGGCAGCCATATGATGACCGTCTTTGTGCAATACGCGCCCTATGATCTTGAGGTCGACGGCGTGCGCGACGCCGCCAACTGGACCGAGGAACGCCGCCGCGCCTTTGCCGATTGCGTGTTGGACAAGATGTCGATTGCCTGCCCCGACATCAAAGAGCGCGTGCAGCACGTAGAAATCCGCTCGCCGCTGGAGATCGAAAACGAGGTCGGGCTGACCGAAGGCAATATCTTCCAGGGCGAGTTGACCTTTGACCAGTTGCTCTTCAACCGGCCGGTGCCGGGCTATGCCGACTATCGCTCGCCGATCCGGGGTCTCTATCTGGTGGGATCGTCCGCGCATCCCGGTGGTGGGGTCATGGCCGCACCCGGGGCGAACGCCGCGCGCGAAATCCTGATCGACCTGGGCCGCCGCAGCGGGCTGCCGGCCGAAGCCGCGTGAGGAGGCGAGCGATGGAACAGTTCGATGCGATCGTGATCGGGGCGGGGCACAATGGCCTGACGGCGGCGGCGGTTCTGGCGGGCAAGGGCAAAAAGGTCCTTGTGCTGGAGCGCAGTACCTCGCTGGGCGGCATGATGGCGACAGGAACGCTGAGCGGAGTTCAGCTGCCCCGTCTGGCCCATCTTCTTTACAACCTGAATCCGGCCGTGGTCGGGGATCTGGGTCTGAAACTGGATGCAAAACCTGTGCCCACGGTTGCCTTGTCCGAGGATGGTCGGCACGTGGTGATGGATGGAGCCGAGGTCCGGTTCGCCGATGGCACAGCACATCCGGATGCCGCGGCCTTTGCGACCTTGTACCAAAGGCTTGTACGGTTTGGTACCTTGCTGGGCCAGCTTGCACAGGCGGCGCCGCCGGACCTGTCCGGGTCGCTGAGTCTGGCACAGGCGGGTGAACTGGGCGCGCTGGCGCGTCTTGGTTTGCGGTTGCGTCTGATGGGCAAGGCCGAGATGCGCGAGTTCCTGCGGATCGTCCTGTCCAACGCGCAGGATCTGATCTTGGACGAATTGGCTGACGGGCCGCTGGCCGGTGCGCTGGCGGCGGATGCGGTGCGCGGGGCCTGGGCGGGGCCGTCGGCGCCGGGAACGGTGTTTTCGCTGATCTACCGTTTGGCGCAGGGCGGTGGCGCCGCCCTGCCCTCGGGCGGGATGGATGCGGTTGTGTCCGCGTTTGCCGGATCGGCAGAGACCCGGGGCGCCACCATCCGGACCGGCGCCGCCGTCCAGCGGATCGTCGTCGAAGGTGATCGGGTCACGGGCGTCGAGCTGGCCGATGGCACACGGGTATCGGCGACGATGGTCTTGTCGACGGCGGGTGCGGCGCAAAGCATGCTGCTGGCCGGTCACGAGAGCTATGATATCGAGGCAGTCCGCAGGTTGCGCAACTTCCGCACCAAGGGGACGGCTGCCAAGGTGAACCTGGTTCTGAGTGGTGCGCCCGAGTTCAGCGGTCTTTCACGTGAACAGGCATCCGGGCGTCTGTTGATCGCACCGTCTGTTCGGGCGGTTGAGAGGGCCTTCAACCCGGTAAAATATGGCGAAACTTCCAAAGCACCGGTCATCGAGACGGTGGTGCCGACGCTGACCGCGCCGGATGCGTCCGGCAAACATGTTGTCTCGGCGGTTGTTCAATATGTCCCTTATGCCCCCGACGGCGGCTGGACCGGTACCGCGCGCCAGATTGTGATCGATCAAGTCGTCGGCGCCCTGGACCGGTTCGCGCCGGGACTTGCCGGTATGGTCGCGGCCAGCGAATTGCTGACACCTGGCGATATCGAGTCTGAGACCGGTGCGCCGGGTGGGCATTGGCATCATGGCGAGATGAGTTTCGATCAGCTCCTGTCGGTGCGCCCTGCCAATGGGCTGGCCCAATACCGCTTCGGCCCGGCGGGACTGTACCTTGCAGGGGCGGCGGCGCACCCGGGTGGCGATGTCACGGGCGCACCGGGCCGGAACGCCGCGCTGAAGGCACTGAAGGAGATGGCGGCATGAAGGATACACGCCACGATTTTTCGCCCGAACATGTCCCGCTGGGCCTGATCCCGACGCCGTTCCAACCCCGGCTGGAGCTGTTAAGCCGGACCAAGGACTGGATGAATTGGGCGGGTTACATCTCGCCCGCCGTGCTGGACACGATGGAGTTCGAGTATTTCGCGATCCGAAATCAAGCGACGCTGTTCGATATCTCGCCCATGCACAAATACCGGATCTCGGGTCCCGAGGCGCTGGCGATGCTTAACCGGCTTGTGACCCGCGATGTGCGGAAACTGGCGCCGGGGCGCGTCGCCTATGTGATGTGGTGCGACGAGGATGGCATGGTGATCGACGACGGAACACTCTTCCGGCTGTCGGAAACCGAGTTCCGCCTGTGTTGCCAGGAACCGCAGTTCTCGTGGCTGTTGGATGCGGCCTGGGGCTATGATGCTCAGATCGAGGACGAGTCTCACAATGTTGCGGGTCTGTCGTTACAAGGGCCGACCTCGGCCTCGGTGTTGCGCGGCGCCGGGTTCGAGATTGACACTCTCCGCCCGTTTGACCTGGCCGAGGTCGAGCCGGGGTTGGTGATCTCTCGTACCGGGTTTACCGGCGATCTTGGATATGAACTGTGGATCTCGCCGGACCGCGCATTGGCACTGTGGGATCGGCTGTGGGATGCGGGGCAGACCTGGGGCATTCGCGCCATCGGCTATCACGCGCTGAACATGGCCCGCATCGAAGCCGGGTTCATTGCCGCTGGTGTTGAGTTTCAACCGATCCATCATACGTTGCGACTGCATCGCGGGCGAACGCCCTTGGAACTGGGTTTTGCCTGGCTGGTCGATTTCGACAAGGGGCATTTCAACGGTCGCCGCGCGCTGGTGGCTCAAGCCGAGTGTGGCCCACGTTCCATGATCGTCAAGCTCGACATCGGCGGTTTCAAACCGGCTGCGGACGCGCTGATCTATCACCGAAAGAAACGCGAAGTCGGACATGTCACCTCGGCCATGTGGTCACCAACGCTCAAGCGCAATGTCGCGCTGGCCGAGATCCGCACGCCCTTTGGTACCGACAAAACCAACGACCTCTGGGTCGAAATCTATCTCAATCAGGAAGGCGTCTGGCAGCGCCGCATGGCGGGCGCGACCGTTTTGTCGCAGCCGTTCTTCCGCAACCCCCGCGCCCGGGCGACGCCGCCGGCCGCATTTTGAAGAAGCAAGAAGAGCAAATCATGTCTGGAGCTCATTTGAAACCCATCAGCAACAGCCCCTCGGTCGAAGATCTGCACGAGTGGGACCGCCTGCACAACCTCAAACCGTGGTCGATGATGAACACATGGCGCGAGGAAGACGGGCAGATCATCGACCGGGGTGATGGCATCTATATGTGGGACAGCCACGGCCGCCGGATGATCGACGGCCCGGGTGGCATGTGGTGTGTGCAGATCGGCCATGGACGGCAGGAAATGGCGGATGCCATCGCCGACCAGGTGATGAAACTCGCCTATTCCTCTCCTTTCTCGACAGGAACTGAACCAGCCGCGATCCTGGCGCGCAAGCTGGCCGAATTTGCGCCGGGTGACCTGAATACCGTGTTCTTTACCACCGGTGGGTCGACGGCCGTTGATACGGCGCTGCGCGCGATGCATTTCCTGAACAACCGGCGTGGCATGCCGGACAAGAAGATCGTGATCTCGCGCGAACGCGCCTATCACGGGTCGACCTACCTGTCAGCGACCGTATCCGGCAAGGAACGCAATCGCACCCGGTTCGACAAGGAAAACCGGCTGGTGCATTTCCTTCCCGATGTCGACCCTTATCGCCGCCCCGAGGGTATGAGCATCGAGGCGTTCTGTGATCAGAAGGTCGATGATCTGGAACAGGCGATTCTGGAGCTTGGTCCGGAAAACGTGGGCGCCTTCATCGCGGAACCGATCCTGTGTTCCGGCGGTGTGATCGTGCCGCCACCGGGATATCACAAGCGCACGCTGGAGGTCTGCCGCAAGCATGACGTGCTCTATATCTCTGACGAAGTAGTGACCGGTTTTGGCCGCCTGGGGCATTGGTTCGCGTCCGAACCCGTGTTCGACGTTGTGCCCGACATGATCACCTGCGCCAAGGGCCTGACCTCAGGCTACCTGCCGCTTGGCGCCTGCATCATTTCGGACCGGATCATGGAACAGATGACCGGTCCCGAGGAGGTTCTGTTCTCGAACGGGTATACCTATTCGGCGCATCCCGTCAGCTGCGCCGCCGCGCTGAAGAATATCGAGATCATGGAGCGCGAGGATATCCTGGGCCACGTGCGCGAGGTCACGCCCTATTTCCAGGAACGGCTGCGCAGTTTCGAGAATTTCCCGATCGTGGGCGATCTGCGTGGTATGGGTCTGCTGGGTTGCATCGAGGGTAAGGCGGCCGAAGGCCGGTCTTCGTTGGCTCAGGACAGCGATTTCGGCACCCGGTTGGACACGATCTGTGAAGAGAACGGTCTGCTGCTGCGACCGCTTATCAACATGGCTGTATTCTCGCCGCCATTGATCATCTCGAAACCTCAGATTGACACCATGTTCGACATCATCGAGGGCGCGCTGGAACAGGTTTCGCGAGAAATGGGGATTGATGGTTGATCCGCTTGGATTTCGCTTTTGCTCGGACTGCTCAAAAAGCTTGTCTGGGCGCCGCATCGCCCCATTAAGTCGGGGGTGCGGGTGCTTGGCATGCGATTCGGGGCACACCCGAATGAGGTCGTAGAGAAGAATACAAAAGGACCAAAACAGGGAGAAAACTGATGAAACACCTCAGAAATGCATTGCTGGTTTCGGCCAGTTTGGTGGCAGGAGCCGCTTATTCCGGAGACGCCGAACTGATCGTGTTCGACTGGGCCGGTTATGAAGATCCCGAGTTTTACGTCGACTTCACCGAGAAACACGGTGACGCTCCGACTTTTGCCTTCTTCTCGGACGAGGAAGAAGCCTTTCAGAAACTGCGGGCCGGTTTCAAAGCGGATGCGGCGCATCCCTGTTCCCAGTCGGTACCGAAATGGATGGAAGCCGGATTGCTGGCACCCATCGACACGTCCAGGATCACAGAATGGGACAACCTGGAACCCGGGTTCCGGGATATCAAGGCATATTGGAAGGACGGCAAGCCCTATTTCGTTCCGGTCGATTGGGGCAACACCGCCATGACGTATAACACCGAGCTTCTCAAACCCGAGGATGTGCAATCGTTGAAAGCCTTTGCCGATCCCAAACATGCGGGCCGCGTGTCTATCGGCGACAGCGTCGACGATGCCTATGCCCTGGCATTTTTGGCAACCGGTGTGAACGACTGGACCAATGTGACCGACGCGCAGATTGATGCCGCTTCGGATTTCCTGCGGCAGGTTCACCAGAACTTGCGGGCCTATTGGAGCAGCGGATCGGAACTGGCGCAGATGATGCAGAGTGGCGAGGTTTACCTTGCCTGGGCGTGGAACGAGACCTTTGCGACCATGAGTGCCGAGGGCCACCCGATCGCGATGAAGCGAGACACAGACGAAGGGTCGTCGAGCTGGGTTTGCGGATACTCTAAACTGGCAGATGCGCCGGGCAGCGAAGACAAGTTCTATGATTTCGTGAACGCCTGGCTGGCGCCAAGGACTGCTGATTATATCGTGTCGGCCTGGGGTTACGGACATTCCAATGCCAAAGCAATGGACAAGATGAATGTCGAAGATCTGGCCGCTGTCGGCCTGGAAACCTCGGACAATCTTCGGGCCGGTACGCTGTGGCAGGCACCTACAAGCCCGGAAGTGCGGGAACGTCTGATCGCCGATTTTGAGAAAATCAAAGCCGGCTTCTGACCTTTCCAAGCTGAAAAGAGGCCGCCCGGACAGTTTTCGGGCGGCCTTTGTTCATGCAATCGTGCGAAGGTAGGTTTCAACAAACCACTGGGTGTAGCTTTCCATCGGGGCAAAGGGGCCGGGTTCGTAGAACCGCGAATTCACTCCTTCCTGGTTCTTTTCGATGATCAGTTTGTCGCTTTCGGTGGTAACATCCCACAGCCAGGTCAAGCGATCCTTGTCATAATCGCGCCCTTCGACCGCGTCCTCGTGCACCAGCCAGATGATCTCCTGAATCGAGTTGTCCTTGTCCACGGGAACAAAGCGATAAAGAACGGCGTGATCGGCATAGACCAGCATCGGGTTCAGGATGCCGACATAGATGTCCGACGCCGCGTCATCCCACCCGGTGAGATCCCCCAGCAAGGGAGCCAGGGGCTTGCCGTCTTCGCTGCCGGTTTGGTATCCGTCGAACAAGGCATACCGGCGATAGTAGGTGTCGATCGACCCTGCCGGTTTGTTCGGCCCGGTCGCGTCAAGCAGTTCCGCCGGGGCACCTGTTTCCGCCGCTCTTGCGCCGACTTCGGCATTCAGGGGTTCGTGCAATCGGTCGGGCAGATGGATCACGTGGCTGCGCGAGAACTCGGGATGGGCCGATGTGCAGTGGTAGCACTCGTTGTAATTCTCAACGAGCAGCTTCCAGTTGGCGGCCACCGGATAAGAGGCCCGCGCCGCGATCTTTGTTCGGGCCAGACCAAAGGGGGCAACCATCGGTTCCAGCAACGTGCGGGTGGTCGAGAAATCCTCGGGCGTGTCCGACAAGGACACGTAGATCAGCCCGTGGAAGACCTCGACCGAGAACCGCTTCAACCCCAGATCGGCCTTCTTCGTTTCTGCTCCCATCAGGCGGGCTGAGAACAGGCTGCCATCCAGGTTATAGACCCAGGCATGATAAGGGCATGAAAAGCGGCTGACATTCCCGCGGGGCTCCAGACAGACGCGCGATCCGCGGTGGCGGCAGACGTTTGCAAGGGCGTGGAACGCCCCTTCGCGGTCACGGACCACGATCACGCTTTCACCCAATAGGTCGAACAACAGATAGTCGCCCGGATCCGGCAATTCGCTGATGTGCCCGGCAAGATGCCATTCCCGCAAAAAGACGCGTTCGACATCACGCTGGAAGACGGCGTCAGAGGTGTAAAAGGGCTGCTCCAGTGCGTAGCCGGGACTGTATGCCGCGATCAGATCGGTGACCTCATCCTGCCACGGAGTAAGATGCAGTGAGGGTTTTCCAGTCATGCTGAACCTCCTTTGTAGCGGGACGTTGGAAATCTGCCATCGTTTCAGCGAAAAACGATGATGGAGTCGGTAGCGAAACCGACACGCGCGGTCTCGCCCGGGCGCAGGACCGCCCGGCCTGCCGTGTTGCGCATGGAAATCGTGACCGGCGTTTCCAGACTGTTCAGCCTGACCGAATAATAGGTCATGTCGCCGTAATAGGATGTCTCGGTCACTTCGCCTTCGACGATGCGCTCGGCACTTGGGGCGCCGTCGATCAGGATGGTCATCATCTCGGGCCGCACGCCCACGCGGTGTATATCCTCGGGTTTCATGCCCTTGGGCAGGCCCGAGCGGGGAATGTCGATCTTTCCCAATGCCTGGACGTCGAGCGAAACATGGGTATCGGTCGATCCTGTGGCCTGTGCCCCGAGAAAGTTCATCACCCCGATAAAGGACGCAACCCTTTGATTTACTGGGCGGCGGTAGAGCTCTTCTGGCGTAGCCAGCTGCTCGATCTGCCCGTCAAACATCACGGCGATGCGGTCGGACATGATCAGGGCCTCCTCCTGGTCATGAGTCACCAGGATAAAGGTGATGCCGACCGAACGCTGCAACTGTCGCAGTTCCAGCTGCATCTGATCGCGCAGTTTCTTGTCGAGCGCGGACAGAGGCTCGTCCAGCAGAACGACCTTGGGCTTCATGATCAGCGCGCGGGCAAGGGCGACCCGCTGGCGTTGACCACCCGAGAGCGTATGGGCTGCGCGCGGGCCGTATCCGCCAAGATCGACCATCTCCAGCGCCTGTTCCACTTCGCGCTTGTATTCGGCCTTTGGCAGGCGGCGTTTCTTAAGCCCGTAGCCAACATTGTCGGCCACGCTGAGATGTGGAAAGATCGCATAACTCTGGAACACCATGTTGGTGGGCCGGTGGTTGGCCGCGATCCCTGCCATCGGTTTGTCATCTATGGTGATGGTTCCGGTCGTTGGGTCCTCGAACCCTGCGATCATCCGGAGAAGGGTCGTCTTGCCGCAGCCCGAGGGACCCAACAGCGAGAAGAACTCGCCCTCGCGAATGGTTGCCGTGATCCCCTTGAGGGCCTGGACGGAACCGAAACTCTTTGTGACGCCGTCCAGGTCGATGATCGTGCGTGCGTGCGGTTTTTCTGTATCGAGCATTTTCAGATCAGCCCTTCGGTTGTCGAGGCATCAAGACCGCGGCGTGTGGCCGAACGGCGGCGGAAGAATTCGGCAAGGATGAGCAGGACCACGGTCAGAGCCAGAAGGATGGTCCCCAGCGCCATGATGCTGGGCAGTTTTGCCGGAAAGCGCAGCTGGCTCCAGATGTACACGGGCAGGGTGACCTCGGTGCCGGTCAGGAAGAAGGCGATGATGAATTCGTCCAGCGAGATCGTGAAAGTGATCAGCAGACTTGAGATCACACCCGGCATGACCAGCGGAAATGTCACGCGGCGGAAGGTGCCCCAATGCGTCTCCCCAAGATCGAAAGACGCCTCCTCCATGCTTGGATCAAGGCCGCGAAAGGCGGAACTGAGGACTGCGATCGAAAACGGCGTGCAGATCAGGACATGTCCGAGAACGACCGTCCACAATGACAGGCTGAGGCCAAGCTGGATAAGAACGATCAGCAGTGACACAGCGATGATGATTTCGGGCAGGACGAGGGGAAGCATGACCAACCCCATGATCCCCCGTTGAAAGGGGAACGTGTACCGGGCGACGGCACGGGCGGCGAAAAGCCCCAGAACCGTACTGATGATCGCGGTTGAGACCGAAACAAGCATGCTGTTCCGGACCGCATTGTGCAGCGCCTCGGTCGTCCACAGGACCCCGAACCATTCTGTCGTGAAGCCGTTTAGCGGAAAGGCGATGATGGTAGAGCTGTTAAAGGCGAAGATGGGCAGCAGAACAACCGGTGCATAAAGAAACACCATGTAAGCGACCGCATAAAGGTTCAGCCAGTTCAATTTATTTCGACGGTTCGACATGGTCAGTCTGCGCCTCCGCGCCCGATATTGCGTGTCGCGAAGAAGATCAGCAGGCTGATCCCGCCAACGATGAACATCGAGGATACGGCAAGCGCTGCTCCGAGCGGGGCGTTGTTCGCCTTGCCGAACTGCACCTGGATCATGTTCGAGATCATCAGCCCCTCAGTTCCACCAACCAGGCGCGGGGTGATGTAATCGCCCACGGTCGGGATCAGGACGATGATGGTGGCCGCGACGACACCGGGCATCGCCAGCGGCAATGTCACGCGAAAGAAGCTGCGTACCGGCCCGTCGCCAAGATCCTTGGCCGCTTCCAGCAACGAACGGTCGATCCGCTCCAACGCCACAAAGATCGGCAGGATCGCAAAGGGAGCCCAGGCATGGGCGAGCGTGATCACCACGGCGTTCGCGTTGTAGAGGATGAAGGAAAGCGGCTCGTCGATCAGACCAAGCCCAAGCAGCGCCGAATTCAGAACCCCGTTGTACCCCAGGATCACCTTCCACAAGAACACCCGCAGCAGGTAACTGGTCCAGAACGGCACGGTGATCAGGAAAAGCCACAGCGCCTTGCGCTGGTGGACGTGAAACGAGACGTGATAGGCGATGGGAAAGGCCAGCAGCACTGTCACAACGGTGACAATCAACGATATCCTGAGTGACCGCAGCATGAGTTCGCGATACAGCGGGTCGGTCCAGGCTTCGCGGTAATTGGCCAGGGTGATGGTTGTGTCGAGATCCAGATAGTTCTGGGTCCAGAAGCTGAAGGTCACCACCATCGCGAGCGGAGCGGCGAGGAGCAGAAGAGCGTAGGCAAATGGTGGGCCGACGAGTATTAGGCCTTGCCTTTGGTCACGGTCGATCAGTTGCGCAACTCCCTGTTTGTCGGCCCGGCCTTTTTCCGGGGCCCGGTTCCGACAGATTATCGTGTTTCCTTATGTCGGCAATTCCCAGGATTGCCCGGCCTTCGCCCGCAAGACATCATTGCGTTCCTTCAATGTCCCGGGCTCGGGCTCTGCCTCTGTCAGCACGGGAAAGACGTCTCGCAAGTGGTCATGATAACTCATGACCCCACGCTCGAGATCCGACAAAAGAACGCCGTCATACGCAGATGAAAACGCGGCCTCCCAGGTCCATTTCGTCAGCATCTCGTCCTCGCGAGATGTGATGCGGTCGATCCGGCCGGAGAGATACCGTGCCGCGCGCATGCGGCGGTCTTCTTCCGGATGACGATACACAGCCCCGCGCTGGATGGTTCGGCCAACTTCGACCGGGATTTCCTGATAGAAGTAGATCGAGTCCGGGTAGAGCCCGAAAACGAAGTTCGGGAACACACCGATATACAACCATGCTCGCTTGTGATCGGAATCCAGCTCCGGAACATTTGGCAGGATCTTCTTGTAGTTCCGAACGCTCCAGAGACGGCCGTCACCCGCCCGGAAGCCGGAAAAGGAGCGCGAAGTCCCTTTACAGAAAGGCTCGTCAAAGTAGTTTCGGCCGAACAGGTCATCGAGCCCGGGATGCGCCATCGGAACATGATAACCTTCGTTGTCCACGTCTCGAATGCATTTCCAGTTAACTTCGACTTCGGTCGACCAGGCGCCATTTCCGTCTGGCACCATCCGGTCCATCCTGTACTGGGCCAGTTCCTGATCCCACCGGCCAAGCAGCTCTGACACCGAGGGCTGCGGCCCGGGTTGAAAACGTACAAAGACGAACCCGTTCCAGACTTCGAACTCCAAGGGTTTCAGGCCCCATTCGACCGGGTCTAGGTCGGGCAGGCTGTCGGGTTGCGCGGGACTTCTTAGGGTGCCGTCCAAATTGTAGACCCAGCCGTGAAACGGACAGACGATCGAATTGCGGCAATTCCCGTGTTCGTCACCCAGTACCCGACTGCCGCGATGGCGGCACAGATTGTGAAAGGCGCGAACGGTGCCTTCGGAATCTCGCACAATCAGCGCGCGGTCTCCCACAATATCGCAGGTAAAGAAATCGCCCGGATCGGGAATGTCGTTGACGTGGCAGATCACCTGCCAATGACGGCGGAACAGGTCCTCTTTTTCCTGCTCCAGCAAGTCCTGGCTGAAGTATCCCCAGGCCGGCAATCCGCTGCGATCCCGAGCGGTCTCGGCGCCTTGTTGCGGATATTGAGTGCGCCCCGTTGTCATGTCCCTGTCCATTATTTTTTTGAGCGGTTAAATAAATTTTAGTCTAGACTTGCCGTGCAGGCAAGATGAAAGCTGGTGCCAAATGGCGAGCAACGGCTAGATTTGCCGCAGATCAGAAAAGGATCAGAGACATGGCGCAGACGGCGAAAGATGTCGAAAACCCGGATTACGACGAACACGCGATTGCGTTTCTTGAGCTATTGTGGGGCAAAGGTCATCTGTCGCCGGGCGGCACGGATGAGGTGGATCGTATCGTCGCCGATATAGATTTTGACCGTCTGCGGGTGCTGGATATCGGATGCGGATCAGGTGGCAACGCCTTGCATCTGGCGCGAACAAGGTCGTTGAAACACATCACCGGCTTCGATGTTGAAGGTCCGGTGGTCCAAGTTGCGACGCGACGCGCGACAGAGGAGGGGCTTGCCGATCGCACGAGTTTTGTCCGGGCCGATCCCGGACCTTTGCCTTTTGATGATGACGCTTTCGATCTGGTGTTTTCCAAGGACTCGCTGCTGCACGTCCCCGACAAGGATGCGCTTGCCGCCGAGATCCATCGCGTTCTGGCCCCGGGTGGGCAGGTGGCTGTCGGGGACTGGATGATCGGTCATGACGGGCCCATGTCAGCCGAAATGGCAGCCTATGTCGCGGCTGAGGATCTAGGTTTTGCCATGGGTTCCCCGGACCGCTACCGCGCTGCCATGGAGGGTGCGGGGTTCACCGAGGTACGGGTTGTTTCCCGCAACCCGTGGTATCTTGAGCGCGCAAAGGCTGAGTTAAGAGAGCTGAAGGATACCCGCTACGCGGAATTCTGCGCTGCTTGCGGCAAGGATTACATCGACTATCAGATCAACACCTGGACATTGATGATCAGGGTTCTTGAAACGGGCGAGCATTGCCCGTCGCATCTGTTTGCAAGGAAACCATGATGCATTTTGCCTAACCCGCCGAGTGGCAGGACTATCTA
Organism: Ruegeria marisflavi; assembly: GCF_025673445.1. Classification (NCBI taxonomy): domain Bacteria; kingdom Pseudomonadati; phylum Pseudomonadota; class Alphaproteobacteria; order Rhodobacterales; family Roseobacteraceae; genus Ruegeria; species Ruegeria marisflavi. The sequence goes on along the minus strand of NZ_JAOVQN010000027.1, from coordinate 33,128 downwards.
AACCGCCACCCCGAGACGCGCTATCTCGACACCGTTGTCATTGACTTGTGTGGCAACGCGATCGGGAAAAGACTTCCGGTCACGCAGGTGGCCGGGATCCTTGGTCGAGGCACTCCGGTGTGCGGTGCGATGCAACTGGTCGATGTCATGGGCAATACGGCCGACCCGATGGGGCATGGCTTCTCAGACGGGGACCCCGATGGTTTGGCGCGCCCGCTTGCCAGTGGTTTCATGCCAATTCCGTGGTCCAATGGCGCCGGGGCGCAGGCGCTCTGCGTCATGTGCGACCCGGAAACGGCATTGCCATACTTGTATGAGCCGAGGGCTGTTCTGGACACAGTCGCCAAGCGTTTCGCAAGCCTGGGGGTAAAGCCCGTTCTGGCGCTGGAATTGGAATTCTATCTGATCGACCAGAAACGCGGTCAATTTAGCGAGCCTTTGCCTGCTGCTTCGCCTTTTGGCGGTCGGCGCGAAGGGAAGGGTCAGGTCTTTTCGCTGGCCAAACTAGAGGAGTTCGCGCCGGTTCTGGGTGCAATCGAAGCGGCGGCGCAGGTGCAGGGTCTGCCGGTCACGACCATCATCAGCGAATACGGCGCTGGCCAGTTCGAGATCAACCTGGCGCATGTCAGCGATCCGCTGGCCGCCGCCGACCATGCCGCACTGTTGCGCCGGGTCGTCCGGGGTGCGGCGCGCGCCGCCGGATACGATGCAACATTCATGTCCAAGCCGTTTGCCGGTCAGACCGGCAGCGGACTGCACCTCCATCTCAGCCTGACCGACGGTGAGGGCAATATATTCGATCCAGCGCGTGCCGATGGCGACGCACGTCTGGGTCACGCGGTCGCCGGATTGCAGGCGACAATGGCCTAAGGGATGGCCATCTTCGCACCAAACCTCAATGTCTATCGCCGGTTTGAGCCCGACGCATTCACCCCGGTCACCCGCGACTGGGGCGAGAACAACCGCTCGGTGGCCTTTCGGCTGCCAGTGGTGAATTCGGGTTCTGACCGCCGCCTTGAACATCGCGTTGCTGGGGCCGAGGCGAATCCCTATTTAGTGACAGCCGCGGTTTTGGCGGGGGTCCACCATGGATTGACTCAAGCGCTGGATCCAGGACCAAAAGCGAGCGGGAACGCGGGCTCGGGAATGGAAGAAAGCCTGCCTTTGACTTTGTGGGATGCCTTGGCTGCCCCGCGCACAGCAACGGTTCTGTCTGATTACCTGCGTGCGAAGTACCTGGAGATCTATGCGGCAGTCAAAGATGCCGAGTTCGCCTCATTTCGCGAAGAGATCTCGCCCCGCGAATACGATTGGTATCTTTGACCGGCAATGGCACTGGCCGGGCAAAAAGGCCCGGCCTTTGGTTAATTGCCCAGTCGTGCCAGAACCCAGTCGTGAAACCGCTTGATGTCAAACTCTTGCGGCATCAGGCGGCCGCCCTGGAATCGGGAAACGCGCAGACCTCTTTGGTTCATCTCGCAGGCGGCACCGTCCTCTTCCAACACGGCGGCTGCAAAATCGACGACATTGTCCAGATCAAAACCGGGTGCGGCCAGGGTCTCGGGCAGGAACAGCCATTCCGCCTTCAGCCGCGTGCGTTCGGGTGAAACCGGCGTCAGCGAGACGATGCGCACGTAATCGACGTGCGCGACGATGAACGCGGTTGGATAGATCGTGACAAAGGTGTGTCCGGCCGCGCGTTCCACCGCGGACAGGTCGGGAAACACAGGCCCGCAGGGTTGACCATTGATCGTCCAGGTTTCTGTGCCGGGCTCCAGAATCGGACCGTCGTAGGGTGTTCCGCTGGCTTCCTCGGCGGACATTATTCCTTGCTTGTAGACCGGAACCCGCTTGCTGAGCGAAGGGTGAATGCCTGGGCAATGCAGGCATTCATTGTAGTTTTCCCAAAAGACTTTCCAGTTGCAGGCCAGTTCGATGTCTCGGGAATGACCGGTTACCAGCTGCTCCATTGGCCAGTTGTCCAGGGCGGCAAGGCCCAGATCCGGTGCGAATTCGGGTGGTGTTTCGTCAAGGCACAGGAACAGGCAACCGTTCCAGACCTTGTGCGAGACCGGGATCAACCCGTGTGCGTCCCTGTCGAAATCATCCGTAGGGGTTGCATATGCGGTCGACCTGAGGCGACCCTCCATGTCAAAGGACCAGGCGTGATAGGGGCAGGAGATGAGCTTGCCGTTATAGGCCCTGTCCTGCACTCCGCAAAGCTCTGACCCGCGATGAGGACAGACGTTCAGAAACGCGGAAATATCGTTGCCTTGACCGCGCGCGACCATGACCGGCTGACCGGCGATCTCGACCCGGCGCAGAGTGTTTTCCGGAAGGTCTGAAAGACGCCCGGCATAGGCCCATTCCCTGTGCCAGATCTTCTCCCGTTCTCTCTCAAACCAGGTCTGTTCGTAATATGCGGACGGAGGCAGCGAAGCCGGGCAATTCTTCAGCAATGGTGACGAGAACACGGGTGGATGAGACATAGTTTACCCCTAAATTGTTCCCCACAGCGTACGAGCTCGCGCCATTCGGCGGCAAGAAAAACTGTACCTGATCTGTCCGGCCTACTGCCGCGCCTCGATGATCCGGCTGGCAAAGCCAATGATATCCGTTTCGCGACCTTGCAACGCTTCGGCCAAGGCTTCGGAAACCGACAAGACACTTTCATCCCTTGGGCGCCGCATGTCAAAAAGAGGTGTCCGGCTAAGGATGGCGATGATTTCACTCTTGCCATAATCCCCTTCGGTGACTTGCATGGCCAGGCGGCTGTTGTCCTCCTGAAACTCAGGGATGGACCAGAGGACTCGGATGTCTCTGAGCCCATTGTTTATCACTCCCAGCCCGTTCAGATCGTGCTCGGTTTGCGAGATGTTGGGCAACACATGAAAGACCTTTCCGGTGTTGTCCACCACCATCACCCACAGCGAGCCTTCGGTTGAGGCTGGAATCCGAACGTCGACCACTGGATTTTCGCCGGTGCGAAAAACCCCGGACAGGGATGTCTGTCCGCTCGCACCATTGGCGAGGCGAATGGACAAGGCCTCGGCCGGTGCCTGAGGGAGAACTGCGCGAATGGCGCACAGATCAGGATTTAGAACGGTTATGTTCAGACGTAAATCTCGGTCGCCAATCCGGGGTTTCAGGAACTCTTTGAGAATGCTGCTATCCTCTGGCTGCTCCAGTTCGCCAGAGAGCGTGATTGCATCGCCCAGCTGATACGTTGCATCCAGCCCAGCCGCTTGAGCGAGCGGGCCACAGGTGGTCAGGGGCGTGATCAGTTCCTGTATCTGTTGCGCAGTCAGGACCACTGGACCGGCGACCAATTCGGCCCGCACAGAAAAGCCTGAGATCTGCTGCCATTCATTAATTCGCGTTTGCAGATCGTCCCTAAGCGCCGCATCCGAAGCAAGGCCCGTCAGTGATGCCTGAGTGTCTTCGACCTTGAGCTGCCATTCATCAAGACGGGCGGAAAGCGCCAGCAGTTCTTCGATTTTGGTGGGCCAGTCCAGTGAAGGCATCCCTTGGGCCAGTGTGATCTCGCTGGTTTTCGGTGTAGTCCCGGCGATCCGGCTGACCGCTGTGTTTAGGGCGGTGCCCGTCTCGGTATCCGGGGCGTTCGCCGCAAGGGTCAACTCTCCATCCGTGAAATTGACGGCTAGGCGATAGGGCGCGGCAATCGGTAATGGCGGTGGAAACAGTTGATCCTTGTATTGGACATACCCCACCACGGCCGCGCTCGCGACCAGACCAAGCACGACAGTGGCGACTAGCCTTTTGCCGCGTTTGCCGCCGTTTTCGTTCCGCTCTTTCCTGGCTTTGGTTTCTGGCTTCAGAACCGCATCCAGGCGCCGGAGTGCGTCGCGTGCCGAGGCGGGGCGGTCCTCCAGCTTGGGCGCGCTCAGCCAGTCGATCACCCCTTTGAGCGGCTCTTGCAGCCGCGAGGTGTCCAATGGTTGCTGCTTGCGTCTAATGATCTCGCCGGGGGTAGTCCCTACATCAGGAATTTCACCCTTGGCTGCTGCCAGGATCGACGCCCCCAGGGCATAAAAATCGGTCCGGAACTCGGACCTGCCGTCCAACTGTTCCGGCGCGGCAAACTCATATTTTCCGGCAAAGTCGTTGCCAACGATGGTACGGGCGTCAGCGGATGTGTCCTTGGCAATCCCAAAGTCGATAATAGTAGCGCGTTCGGCCTCGCCGCCGCGCAGGATGATGTTGTCTGGTGACAGGTCACGATGAACGATGCCTTGCGCATGCGTGGCTTCGAGACCTTCCAGAACCCGATGCACGATGATCATCAACTCACGATCGGTGGGCCGACGTTCGAACATAACATCGTTGAGAGACAACCCATCAATATAGTCCATCACCAGAAAGACCTGACCGCTGTCTGCCCGAGAACAGTCCGAATAACGAACCACAGCGTCATTGACGATGCTGCGCATCTCTTCTTCGCGTTTCATCAGCTCTAGGTAATCGTCATTTCCCGAAAATCGGGCGTTCAACGCTTTGATGGCAAAGCTGCGTCCGGTGATCTGGTTCCGGGCAAGATAAACCTCTCCGGTTCCTCCACGCCCTAGGACACCTTGAATCTCGTAGGTGTTGTTCAGAACCTGCCCTGGGCGGAACATGTCGGAGGGCAGCGGGTCGATCATCTGAAAGTCTCCGTAAGCTGAGGCAGGTTCCAAGAAAAACTGTCGATTCAATTAGAAATCCGGCTTACACTTACCCGAATAACAATGTGTCGATTATTTCACCGGAACGTGGTTCCAACAACATTTTTCAGAAGCGAGGTCTGCCATGGCGGCACGTGCTGCGCAGGAGACAGTCAAGCGCAAGGAACTTGTGGGCAAACTGAACCCGGTTTGTCTAAAAGCGTTTTCAGCTGCGGCACAAGCGGCCAAGAGGCGCGGCAACCCTTATGTCGAGCTGGTGCATTTTGTTACAGCGCTCGCCGACAGCGAAAGATCCGATTTCGCCCTGCTGCTGGAATCAGCAGGTGTGGATCGTGGCAAGCTGGAAGGCGATATGCTGCGGGCAACAGATGCACTACCGCATGGGGCCGGTTCAGTCGAAGAGTTCTCCGATCATATCTTCCGGGCAATTCAAGAGGCCTGGAACTTTGGCTCGCTGGAATTCGGAGACGACCAGGTTCGTTCCGCCTACATCCTGCTTGCGGCTTTGCAGACCCCGGTCCTCGAAGGGTTGCTGTTCAAGATCAGCCTCGAATTCGACAAGCTTGATGCCGGTGCCATGTCGGGGCAACTCGATGATTTGCTGGCGGCCTCATTGGAAAGAACCGGCGATTCAACGGGCGACGCGCCCAAAGCGAAGCCAAAACCAGGTGGGCAATCGGCGTTGTCGCAATATGCGGTCAACCTGACCGAGCGTGCGCGTGGTGGTAAGATGGACCCGGTGGTGGGCCGCGATGCCGAAATCCGCCAGATCATCGACATCCTGATGCGGCGCAAGCAGAACAACCCGATCCTGACCGGCGAGGCGGGGGTAGGCAAGACGGCTGTGGTCGAAGGGTTTGCACAGCGTCTGGCCAAGGGCGACGTGCCCCCACAATTGAAGAACGTCGAATTGCAGATGCTTGATATCGGGTTGATGCAAGCCGGTGCCTCGGTCAAGGGCGAGTTCGAAAGGCGGCTGAAATCGGTCATCGAAGAGGTGCAGAGCTCGGACGTTCCGACCATCCTGTTTATCGACGAGGCGCATACGCTGATCGGGGCAGGTGGGGCGGCTGGTACCGGGGATGCCGCCAACTTGTTGAAACCGCCGCTGGCGCGAGGCGAGTTGCGGACCATCGCGGCCACGACCTGGGCCGAATACAAGCAGCATATCGAGCCTGATCCCGCGCTGACCCGGCGGTTCCAGGTGGTGAAGGTCGAGGAGCCATCCGAGGCCAATGCGGTGCTGATGTGCCGGGGCGTCGCTGGTGTACTGGAAAAACACCATCAGGTCGAAGTGCTGGACGAGGCGATCGAGGCCGCCGTTGCTATGTCGCATCGCTATATCCCGAGCCGGCAATTGCCGGACAAGGCGATCAGTCTGCTCGATACCGCCTGTGCCCGGGTTGCGGTTTCGCAGCATGCGACACCGGCCGAGGTTGAGGATATCGACCGCAGGCTTGCCGCGCTGGAGATCGAACAGGGCATTATCGAACGCGAAGAGGCCATCGGGATCGACGTGAGCGAACGCAAGACGGATGTCGAAGCCGCGTTGGAAGCCGCCCGGACGGACATGGACGCCGCCAATGCGCGCTGGGAGGCCGAAAAAGCGCTTGTCGCTGATATCCTCGACTTGCGCGCCCAACTGCGTCGGGCTGGCGCGGCGCTGGATGACACCGGCGTGGTTGGCGATGCGCCGGTTGTTGAGGCATCGGGGCCCGAGGCCGAAGACGAAGTGACCGAGGCAACGGAAGTAACCCCATTCGACCGCGAGGAAACGCTGACCACCTTGCGGGAACGGATGGTCGAGCTTGCCAAGGCGCAGGGTGAAAACCCGTTGATCCTGCCTTCGGTCGACAGGATGGCAGTGGCCTCGGTGGTGCAGGACTGGACCGGGATTCCGATGGGCCGGATGCTGGCCAGCCAGGCCGAGCGCGCGCTCAATCTGGCATCGGCCCTGACCGAACGGGTCGTCGGGCAGGATCACGCCATGGAAATGATCGCGAACCGGATTCAGACTTCATCGGCGGGCCTGAAAGCGCCCGAAAAGCCGGTTGGCGTGTTCCTTCTGTGCGGTCCGTCGGGTGTGGGCAAGACCGAAACCGCGCTGGCGATTGCCGAGCAAATGTTTGGAGGAGAAGACAACCTAATCTCGATCAACATGAGCGAGTATCAGGAGGCACATACGGTCAGCACCCTGAAAGGTGCGCCGCCGGGATACGTCGGGTACGGAAAAGGCGGGGTGTTGACCGAAGCGGTGCGTCGTCGCCCTTATTCTGTTGTGCTGCTCGATGAAGTGGAAAAAGCACACCCAGATGTGCACGAGATCTTCTTCCAGGTCTTCGACAAGGGGATGATGGACGACAGCGAGGGTCGCCGGATCGACTTCAAGAACACCCTGATCCTTTTGACCTCGAATGTCGGGTCTGAAGAGATCATGGCGATGACAGAGGATGGCGCCAAGACCGCAGATCAAGAGGAGTTGACCGCCTCCTTGCGGGCGCCCTTGCTCAAGGTTTTCCCGGCGGCTTTGCTGGGGCGGGTCGTCACCATTCCGTACTACCCGTTGTCAGATGTGATGATCGAGGCAATCGCAGGGCACAAGCTGCGCTCGATCGCGAAGCGGCTCGAGGCGGGTTATGATGCGGAACTTGTGCTGGGCGCGGGCGCGATGGACCTGATCAAGGCGCGCTGCACCGAAATCGAAAGCGGTGGCCGGATGATCGACGCGATCCTGACCAATACGCTGATGCCGGAATTGAGCCGTCGTTTGTTGCAGGGACGGTTGAGCGGAGAGAGCTTTTCCAAGGTGACGGTCACCGGAGGTGAAAACGGTTTCGACTACGTTTTCGAATAGGTTTGGGTACTGAGACCCGTCATGTGGTTGTTGTTTAACAATACCCCGTTTGCAGCCGAACGTGGCTGGACCCGCGACGAAAGCGGGGCGGAGACCTGGCTGGTGGTGGTCAAGGGCACCTTCGACGTCGCTGCGGACGACGTGCAAACCCCGGCAGCGGACCAGCGTCCGGTGGCGCTGTCCCCGACCTACGATGGGTCGGGCCCCACCGCCGAACTGATCGAGGAAACCGATCTGAACATCTTCAAGCCGCGAACCGACGTGTTTGTCGCCGGGCATGCCCATGCCCCCGGTGGCAGGGCGCAAGAGTGCGAGTTGCGGTTAAAGGTGGCGGATATCGACAAGCGGGTCAGGGTGCTGGGTGATCGGCAGATGGGTGTCGGGCCGGTGGGATTGGCCATTGGGGGGCCGCGAGAGTTTGCCAAGATACCGCTCAGCTGGCGGCGGGCCTATGGCGGCTGGGATCAGGACCCCGATAATCCGGGTTGGGAACCGGCGAACACCATTGGGACCGGCTTTGCGACCGACGTAAATCGTCTGGCCGGAAGGATCGCACCGAACTTCGAATATCCTGATACGCCATATTCCGGACCTGGACGCGGCCGATCCGCCGGTTTTGGCCCTGTTGCGCGGCACTGGTTACCCAGGCTGAAGTATGCCGGAACCTATGATGCGATCTGGGAGAAAACCCGCGATCCGCTGCCACCGCTCGATTTCGACCGGCAATTCTATCAGGCGGCCCCGCGCGATCAGCAAAGCGAAAAACTGCTCGTAGGCTACGAACATGTCCGCATGGCGAACTTCACCTCGGACGGTTTCTGGCAGTTCCTATTGCCGCGCCTCAGTTTTGACATCGTGACCGAGTTCTACAATCGACCCACCCGGCGCAGCGACGTCCAAATACATACTGTATGGCTTTACCCCGACGAACGGCGATTTTCTGTAGTCTGGTTATCCGCACTACCGGTTCCATATGATGAGGAACGGTTGAAATCGACAACGGTATCCTTGCGCACTCGAGTTGGAGTTCCCGACTCGATCCGGCGGACAGGCGTCTGGCTGGGGGCGGCATGATGTCCGGCGAAGTCGTCATCATCTCGGCCGGGGCGCGAACACCATTGGGGTTTTCACTGCCGGCCAGCGCGGCGGCTGTTCGGGCCGGTATCTCAGTGATTGGCGACCATCCGTTCATGATAGACCGGTTCGGCCAGCCGATGAAGGTGACGCGGGATACCGCGCTCGAACCTTTCGCGTCGGGAATTGACCGTGAAGTTGAACTGGCCTGCTCGGCAGCTCTGGAGGCTCTGAAACCGGTTCTTGAAAACCCAAGTAAGCCCGATATGACAATCATGATGTCGACCGGGGAAAACCGACCTGGAAAATCGCTTTCCCATACGGATTTGGTTTACAAAGGCTTGTGTGACCGACTTACCGCCTATGTCGGACCGTCCCGCGGCGGTTCAATCGACGAAGGGCATTCCGGAGGTCTGATCGCGATGCATCACGCTGCACACGCCTTGGCTTCACGACAAGCGGAACTTTGTCTGGTCGGCGGAATTGACAGCTATCTGGTTCCGGAAACGCTGGAATGGTTGGATGAAGGCGAGCGGCTGCATTCCGAAGGGAACAAATATGGGTTTTGCCCGGGCGAGGGAGCCGGGTTCTGCTTGATGGCGCGAAAGGACACCGCAGACAGGTTGGGACTCCCTCCCGTGTTGACGGTCGTGGCGACGGCGACAGCCAAAGAAGAAAACCTGATCGGAACCGAAACCATCTGTCTGGGCGAAGGACTTGGGTCCGTGCTCGCCGCGCTCCGGACATCATTGCCCGACCCCGAGCAATCGGTAGATCGCATTCTCTGCGACATGAACGGCGAACGCTACAGGGGCAATGAATACGGATTTGCAGTGATGCGTAGCTCGGGGCTGTTCCGTGATGCGGCCCGGTTCGAAACCCCGGCGGATTGCTGGGGTGATCTTGGGGCGGCAACCGGGCCAGCCTGCGTCGGGCTGGTCATGCAGGCACACGACCGGGGCTACGCCGGCGGGCCGCTGTCGGTAATCTGGGGAAGTTCCGACAATGGCAGCCGGGCGGCTGTCATGCTGGCTTCGACGACGGGAGGTGCCAATGCCTAGCCATGTGTTAGTCAACGGTCTGGGGCTGACTTACAAGTCGACAATCGGTATTTCGATCGCGACGATACCAGATGTTTGTAAGACACCGTCGCCTGGCGGCCCGATCCCGATCCCTTACCCAAACATTGCCAATCAGGGCACGCTGGGCGGCGGCACGACGACGGTCAAAGCCAAGGGCAAGATGATCGCCATCAAGGGGTCGCAATACAAATCCTCGAACGGAGATGAGCCGGGAACGGCCGGCGGTGTGAAATCCAATGTTAACATGAAGGCGACCGATTGGATCACCTATTCCTTTGACGTCAAGATGGACGGCAAAAATGCCTGTCGTCATACAGACAAGAAATTCCACAACAATCAGAACACTGTAGATCTGGCAGGTAACCTCGATCCCGCCGTCGGTGGTCTGGACGGAGGGGACAACCCCTTCGAGATCAAGTGCCAGGACGCTCCGGCGTCCAGCAAGGACAAGTTGACCGATTGCCAGAAAAAAGAAATTTGCGCCAAATGCGGACGCCTCAACGCGGCGATGAAGGATCCCAAATACGACCTTAGCCGGGTCACTGATGACAAAGCGACCTACAAGGCCACCCGGAAGGAGGGCAACGCTGCCTGCGCCGCCATCCATCGCCAAGCCAAGAAGGGCAAGGGAATTGGTGGCGAAGGCAAGCCCGAGGACATGGGATTTCAGGTCACGGATGAAGAGTGCGAGAAAGAACTGAAACAACAGGCCGCCGACAACGACTACAAGGGCTTTAGTCCGGACCACGTACAGGAATTACAGTTGGGTGGGCACCCAACCAATCCAAGTAACCTTTTGTGGATGACGAGCCGCGCGAATAGTTGGGTGGGCACCACACTCAAAAACTTTGATCCGAAACCAAAGGGCAGCCATACCGGGGTGAAGCCGGACTGCTGCGAATGAAGGCGCCAGAATGCCTGCCACAGATGAAGAAATGCATGCCATGATCGACCGGATGCTCGACCGCAAGGAAGAGTACGAAACTCTACGATTCGACGAACCCTTCGAGCGCCCAGATCCGGGGCCAGCCTCATCTGACGCGTTGCGCCGAGCCGAATCGCAGATTGGCCGTTCGTTGCCTCCCGACCTGCGCCACTTCCTTTCGATCAGGGACGGTTTCGATTACATGGACGGACGGGCAAAGATACTGGGGACCAGCGACTATGGAGCGCCTTGGGTGACCGAAGCCCTCGCAGCCTACGACGAGTTGTTCGTCGAGTTCTCGGCGGTCAACCCGCTGCGAGCGGGAGCGATTCCGGTCATGCTTGGTGAAGATACCCGTCCGATGGTGCTTTTCGAAACGCCTGCCGGTGGGGATGCGGGCGAGTATGTAGAGTATGACTGGGTCGAAGAAATCGATCGATACCCGACCTTGTTCGCATGGCTCGAAGGCGACTTGTCGGTTATCGACACACTGATCGACCGTGAACTCAACGGGACAGGGGAGGGTTGAGGCATGGAGTTGCCGCCGCCACTCGCCAGCCCCGGTTCAATCGAAGGCAAGCCGGCCTTCAAGGTCTTGCATGAGCTGATCTTCTATCACGATGAACTGAAAATCGGGCAATTCGACGCCTTACTGGATCTGTGGCGCTCGATCTGTCCATCCGACCGCCTGACGCTCTTTACAATCTCAGAACTCGATTTTTGGTCTCAGCTCACAAATCCGGTCCTGACGCAATCGGCGCGTGCAGCCGCAGCAGAACGATTGAGCTGGCCGATGTTTGAAGCGACGCGACGACGCATCCAGATGGGTCGTGCTCTTAAGGCGCATATTTGGGATGGGCGGAAGATCGAACAGGCCTCAGGCACTTGGTCAATGGAGATCCGTCGATTGCACCGCAGGGATTCAGGATTGCATGGCTATGTACGGATGCTGTTTCCGATCGACACCGACACTGGTCTTCTGATCGAGACAGCCCGCCAATTGGGTAACCTTCTCCCCGCCTATTCCGGCCATGGAGGCCCGGTTTTCACCTATGAACCGGACCTTCGGTTCCAGGCGTTCCGCGCCATACATTCCGTCGCACGAAGGTTCCATGGCATCGACGTGGAAGATCTGAGGATAACCCTTCCCATGATGCGGGATCGCTGGAAATCGCCCTGTTGGCTCAATTTTTTTGGAATTGGTTCAGCGCCGGAGGGAGATGTCGGCATTCGGCGTATGGACGGGGTCCGGGTGTTCGATCTGACACATGGTACACTCTATGTGCTGGGCGACCGACCTGAAGTGCTTGATGTCAACCGACCGCCAGTTCGCTCCGAAACTTATCAGACTATGGCGCGACTGATGTCCAACCGGTTCATCGAAGAAGTTGGCGAATTCTCTGGCGCAGGTTGGCTGGAGGATGCCGGCAGCGCGGATTCCTGGCTGACAAGGTTCCTACCCGAGTCGGGATGGTTTCCCCGCGACAGGCTCTGACTGGCGGTTTAGTCGACGGTTCCGGCAATTCGGCTCAAAAACTGGGTCACTCTATCCGCAACCGGGAAGGCCCCCATGGTCTCGTCCTCGAAAGCAGCCACGAACTCAGGTCCGTGATCGGCAGGTTCCACGGATGTCAGATCATCCCAAATCTCCCAAGCTTCGGGAAACAGCTCGAGAAACGCGGCCCCGGCTGCAGGGCAGAGGTCGGCAGACCTCATCTGCCGGGCCAGCCAGGGGCCGATGCTACGATCGCCAAGCATCCCCGCTCCTCGGATGGCAACAGGGGCAGTTTCGTTGCTTTTCAACAGTAATGCGAACCAAGCCCTTATATCTTCCGGCGGACTAACACTGACCAGTTTTCTCATGAGATCCACATTGCCGGGATCGACCAGTACTGCCCGCCGGAGCGGCGTGGTCAGAGTATCGTCAGGAGGATGACCCAGTTCTAGCAAACCGATTGCCGCCGCAAGCTCCACCTCGGCCCCGGACGTCTCCAGAAGTTCGCGCAATCGCGGCACCATGTCGTCCCGGCGAGCTTTGGCCGCGGCCGTACAGGTCAGCGCGCGCACTTTATCGTCGGGATCGGACAACAGGCGCTCCAGCCATGTGCCCGGGTCAGCCTTGAGATCAGCGAATGCCGCAACCGCCAGCCATCGCAGTGCCGGTGACGAGGAATCAAGCCATTTGCGAACATATGGTGCGGTCAACTCGGGCTCAACCCAAGCGATTGCACCGCGCAGACCTGCCCGGCCTTCTTCAGTTGCGGCAAGGCTCAGAACTTGTAGCAAGCGGCGTTCATTCGACTGTTCAAAGGCGAGGATAGCGGCAGCGAAGACTTCGCCTCGCTCCTCGTATGTTTCAAGTTGGTCGATCAGGATGGGCCAGGCGGCGGTGCCGGCGATACGCAGACCGTCCAGATGCGCCTCGGTCTCAGTACGAAGCCGATCAATCGCGACCTGGTCAACCGGATCAGCCTGAAACGCCAGGCTGAATTGCGCCCAGCAGAAAGCCACGCCTTCGGCGTGGGCTCGGACGACATCCTGGACGATCCGACCCTCCAACTTTTCCCCTCAGTTAAAATGAATGGATCCGCCGCGTAGGCGGTTAGCCGAAATGGCCTGGGTGGTGACGTTCGTACCCCTGATCGTGACCCGGCCGTCCTGATCAAGGACAATGGACGCTTTGCCAACCCTCAGTTCCAGACGCTTTTCTGCGCTGACACGAACAGTTTCACCGTCATGGATGACCGTCGGTTCGACAGTTTCGCGTACCGCTCTCTGAATTCTTCCCAGTATCAAGGGCCGCCGCAGGTCACCGTCCTCGAACATCAACGCGACTTCGCCGCCAACATCGTCATCTGTCAAACGCGCCAGACTACGCGCCGTCACCGCATGGTCGCATGGATTGCCGGGAAAGACGACAAGGGGCGAGCTTTCTTCGAAGCCCAATAGCAATCCAATGGACACGCCATCTATCTGACGGATTTCATCCATGGCAATCTCCTCAACAATCACTGTCACTATCTCACAACCCCGGCAAATCGCCAAACGCCAAGGTTGGCGACCGCAATGCGAATCTCTGCTAATCTTGCGCCAGAAGAGAACCGGAGGGACAAGAACAGTGATCAAACGGATTGTTACCGCCATCTTGCTGGCCCCGACCTTTGTCGTCGCCCAGGCGTCTGGTCCGCTGACCGTCGAACTGAACAAATTGGAATCGGGTGAAGGCAGCGGTTGTCGCGCGTACTTCTTGTTTCGAAACCAAACCGGCATGAGTTTTGAAGCTCTGGAAATATCTCTGGCACTGTTGGGCGGTGACGGTGTCATTGAACGATTGGTGACCGTCGATGCATCGCCCTTGCCAGCAGCCCGCACAACTCTGAAACTGTTTGAATTCCCAGAAACGGATTGCAAGGGGCTAAGCGAAATCCTGTTGCATGAAATCGGAAGCTGCAAGCCACAGAACCGGGACGAGGCGGATTGTTTTGAGTTGATCGAGCTTGACAGCAAAGCCGCCGTTCCACTGGTCAAATAGCCATGGCTTCTTTCGACCTATCGGCGATTGGGATATCGGGGCCGATCCTGTTGTTGCTTGGGCTTCTTTCACTGGCGTCAGTTTCTGTTCTTGTAGCGCGACTTCTGACGCTTTGGAGCATCGGGTCAGAACGGGCGAAAAGAGACGAGGCGCTTGAAAAGCTGGCGCGAGGTGAAGCCGTTATTGTATCGGGCCAAAGTCCAGCGGATCGCATTCTGCTGCGAGCGGCTGTTCTGATTGAAGCTGAGGTGTCAATCGAGGTTCTGACATCAGAACTGGAGCAACGCGGAAATGCGGAATCCTATGCGCTGTATCGCGGCGTCCGGTTTCTGGAACTTGTAGGGATGATAGCACCGCTTCTTGGTCTTCTGGGCACGGTTCTGGGCATGATACAATCTTTCCGATCACTGGAACTGGCAGAGGGTGCGGCCAATGCCTCGATCCTTGCGGGGGGAATCTGGCAAGCGCTCTTGACGACCGCTGCTGGCCTTGTTGTTGCCATTCCGGCCTTGGTTGGCGCCGCGATCTTGACCGCGCGGGCCGAGACAGGATCGACAGAGATCGAACGCACGATGGTGGGCGCTCTGTCATCGGCAAGCCGACGGATGAAGAAATGAAAACGATGCGGCGCCGCGGTGTTTTGCCGAAGGTCACCCTGGTGCCGCTTATCGACGTGCTTTTCATTTTGTTGTTCTATTTCATGGTGACGTCGGTCTACCTTGATCTCGATATGATCCCTGTTTCACAGGAAACCGAAGAGCCCGGGGTTGCTGTTGACGAGCCCCCCGGCGGCTCGATACTACTGCGTATCGATACCGAAGGCCGGACCGTGATCAGGGGAACGGTGATCAGGGCCACGGAACTTAGCGACTGGTTTCAACAAGGAGACCGCGCCGCAAATACCGTTTTGGTCTTGCCGTCCGGAGAAGCGCCGGTCCAGGCATTGGCCACGGTTATGGACGCGTTGGCCCGTGCCGGTGTCACACGGACGCGACTTGTTCGGCTTGAGGCGCGGCCATGAAGTTGCAAAGACGACCCACCAACCCTCGCGCAGAACCTGTCGTGGCCTTGGTTGATGTCGTCTTCTTTCTGCTGGTCTTCTTCATGCTGGTTGCCCGGCTGGATGCTTCGGCGCCGTTCCGGGTCACTCCGCCCCTGGCAGTTTCGGGAAGAGATATGCCAGGCGGGGGCGTTACTTTATCGGTCGCGGAGGATGGGGAACTAGCTGTGAACGGTCATACTGTCGGAGCGGATTGGCTCGAGCATGTCCGGCGTGCGGCCCTGGTTGAAGACGTGGAACTGATCCGGGTCAATGCGGACGCCGCAACGCCGCTTCGTCATGTGTTGCCATTATTCACAGTAATGGAGGCACAAGGATTGGCCGATGTGGTTCTGGTTGTTACCCCGGGGCGGGGGCAGTGACCCGGCTTGCTCACTCAGCGGCTGGCAGCATAGCTTCAGTGGCGCTGCATGGTGGATTTGTTTTTGCCATTGCCGCCTTTTTGTTGCCTCGACCCATGCCTCAACAACCTATTCCCAAATCCGAACTGACAATGGCCGTGGTTCGCGTCCCCGAGGTTCAGGGCGCTTCCGTAGCGCCAGAAGCATCCAACGCTCTGGCGGCGCGACCTGCTGGGCGAAGGGCTGACGCCGCAATTGTGCCGTCAGGTTTCGCGCACCATATTGCGATACAAAGTTCCATGTTGCGGCCGCAAACGACGGCACAAAGTGTCCTTGCCAAAGCAGACCGGCCAGATTCCCAAAAGGTTACTGCCCTAGATCCGCCAGGGAACGTCTTGACCTCTAGGACCGGTTTGGGGGCGGCCTTGGTCTCTATGTCAGCCGAACCAACATTGGCTGTCTTGGCTCTGAAGAAGGAAACAAGGGTCACGTCGATAGTGCCTACGCTGTCTGAGGCGAAGGCTACAACGCCACAGACAGCAAAAGTGGGGCAGGTTTCAGCCCTTGGCGCACCGTTGTTCCAAAAACACCCGGCAGCTCGGCCCGCAGCCGAGGCAACGGCGCCTGCAAGCACCGCTGCCGACTTGGTTCCACCAAGCGCTCCGATGCGCATCTTACCGCCACCGACCGATGTTGCGGCTTTGTCTACACTCGCCGAAAACCGGTTGACCCCGTCATTGGACTGGAGCCCAGACGGGATCGGCGAGTTGGACGCCGCCACCCTTTTGGCGGTTGAGGCATTTCTGGTTCCCTCTGGCGCCACAGAGATACGCGACGGCATCCGATCTGCAATGGCCGCCTTTGATTGCGCCCGGATGCGAACCGAATTCGACCCCACCACAGGTCGTGTTCACCTGCTAGGCCACGTTCCGGCAGATGAAGCACGCACCACAGCTGTTTCCGCTGTGCGGGCCCAACTTGGTTCGGCGCTTTTGGTCGATGATGGGCTGCGCGTTCTTCCCCACCCACAATGCGATGTTCTGGGGCGAATCGAGGCAAGCGGCCTTCCGCAATCGGAAGAACAATTCAAAGACGCGGCGATGATCGGCGCACAGGGGTTTGCACGGGAATATGCGTTCATGCAGGGAGAGTTGCTGCGAATAGACCTGATAGCACCGGACTATGATGCGTATGTTTATGTTGACTACTTCGATGGAGATGGGCTGGTCCTGCATCTAAGCGCCACTGGCGGTACAGCAGGATTGCGCTCTGCAGGTGAGGTTTTCTCTGTCCCTGGATCACAGGACGGCAGCCCACCGATGAAATTCGAGATCGCGCCACCGTTTGGGCAGGACATCGTTCTGACAATTGCGGTGAATTCGCCCCTGTACTTATCGTCCAGACCATTGGTCGAAACCGCTGAGGAGTACCTGGATTATCTGCAAGATCGGATGAGCCTTCTCATGTCCGAGCCGAGTTTCAAAGGAGAGTGGGCTTATCTGTTTGTCTCCACATCTGCCGCTGACAAACCATGAATGTTGCAAGAATCGTTATCATCTGAAAGACTACTTGCATTGAATTTGCATGATTTTTGTTGAGGTTGCATGAAATGGAGTTCGGCACGCTCCTTACGGGCCCGGAAGGTGGAGATCCAGCAGGCATCGAGTTAAGAAACGAGCCTGCATTTCACGCGATCGAGCGGCTTCTTCAGCCAGCCGCCCGATCTGAACGCGTGAATTCCGATGGCACCGTTAACGAAAGTGCCCCTCAAGTCGATTGGCAAGATGTCTGGAATCAAGTTCAGGATTTGGCAGGCCTTGGGCGTGATTTGCGGTTAATTGTAATTGCGACCCGCGCTGCCGCCAATCTGGAAGGGTTCCAAGGTCTTGCCCAAAGCTTGCAGATGATGGCGCAGGTTATTGCAGATCATTGGGATGCGTTGCATCCGGCTTTGCGCGATCGGGACGACCCCAAGGCGGCCGCACTCCCCCGAATGAACGCACTGCGGCAGTTGGAAAACGATGAAAATGGTCTGTTGGGAGATCTGAAACTCAATGCTGTCTTGAACCCACGCGGAATCGGAAGAGTTTCCGGCAGCGATCTGGCCCAGGGTCTTCTGACTGATTTTGAGGTGCTCAACAGGGCGGCGTCCGGGCTCAATCAGGCGGAAAAGGACGCAATCCTGGCCAGCCATTCCTCTCGGCGCAGCCGTGTGACCTCGGCAGTGCGGGCCTTGGCGGTAGAGGAAGCGGAGCGGGCTGCGGAATTGAGCCAAGAACTATACGCCTCCCTTAATGGGATCGAAGCGATGCGAGCCGCGTTGACGGAAAAAAGTAATGGAGCAGGTGATTTTGGTTTCTCGGTCCCCGCACTCGCTGAATTTCTGGAACAGTGCAAGGCCGCTATCGATTCTGGCATCGCCCATGCCGCCGGCGAAGCACCTCCCACCACTCAAACGGCGGATCCCACACCTGGTCCGACTGCGCCACCGAGTGCATCCGCGGCTGTGACAAAGTCGGCTGCACCGGCGCCCGGAACTATCGGGTCTCGTGCCGATGTAGAAAAAAGTCTGGACGCCATAATTGCGTTCTACGAACGGACTGAACCTTCGAGTCCGATCCCACACCTGGCCCGGCGTCTTCGCCGGATGGTGGCAATGGATTTCGTGCAACTGATGGAAGAAGTCGCGCCATCCGGGCTGAAAGAGTTCAGGTTGGTTGCAGGTATGGAAGAGTCCAAGAAGAAGTAAGGGAAGTCAGGAGAGGTCATTAGAATGAGCGATAGCAAGCAGAAAGTCATAGAACGCAATCGTGCGCCTCGGGTGCAGATTGCATATGACGTCGAACACTACGGCAGCCCCACAACGATCGAGCTACCGTTCGTGATGGGTGTCATGGCTGATTTGGCCGGGGAATCCGAGACGCGAGAAGCCAAGAAGGCTGTCGTTGATCGGGCGTTTGTGGAAACCGACGCCGGTCGGTTTAACAAGTTCATGGAAGCGCTTGCTCCGCGGGTAAAGGCTCGCGTTCCCAACAAGCTGCCCGCTGTCGAGGGCGAGGAGGCGGACGAAGAAATGTTCGTCGACCTGTCGTTCAAAAGCATGAGTGATTTTGCCCCGGACAAAGTGGCGGAACAGGTCCCGGCGCTTGCAGAACTGCTGAAGATGCGTCGGCAGCTCGAAGAACTGCTCAGCTATATGGACGGCAAGGTCGATGCCGAAAAACGAATTGCGCAACTGTTAAACAACGAACCGCTGTTGGCCCAGGTCGCGGACGAGGCGGTCAAGACAAACGCTGGCGGAAGCGAGGACTGAGATGGCCGAAGAACAAAAACAAGGCGCCGCTGGCGCTGCCGAAGCAGAAGCGCTTGACCTGGGTGAATTCAGCGACCTCTTGGAAAAGGATTTTCGCGTCAAGGACAGCGAAGGCGACAAGATCAAGTCGCTGGTTCACAATCTGGCCCTTGCCGCCAAGGAGCGTTCCGGAACGGCAACCATTTCAGGCAACGCAGTCAAGTCGATCAAATCGCTGATCTCTGGTATCGACAGCCTGCTCAGCACGCAGATGAACGAGATTCTGCATTGCGAGGAGGTCCGTCAGATGGAGGGCACCTGGCGTGGACTGCACTATCTGGTGAACAACACGGAAACGGATCAGAAACTCAAGATTCGGGTTCTAAACATCAAAAAAGAGGACTTGGCAGACCATCTGGAGGACTACGAAGGCCAGATGTGGGACCAGTCGCCGATTTTCAAGAAAGTCTACAGCGACGAATATTCGATGTTCGGCGGCGAACCTTTTGGTGCCATCGTTGGAGCCTATGAGTTCAGCCACAAGCCCAAAGATGTGGGCCTGTTGCGCAACCTTTCAGGCATCTGTGCCTCGGCCCATGCGCCGTTCATCGCAGCCGCCGCACCACAGCTTTTCCGAATGGAAAGCTGGCAGGAACTGCCCAATCCGCAGGATCTGGAACAGATCGTTTCGAGCCCAGACTATGCTAGCTGGCAATCACTGCGCGAGAGCGAAGATGCCCGTTACATCGGCCTGACCATGCCACGCGTCCTGGCGCGCCTTCCCTATGGGGCCGATACTGTACCGGTGAAAGGGTTCGATTTCGAAGAGCAGCTCGACGGAAAGCACGATCACTATGTCTGGATGAATGCTGCGTTTGCTATGGGCGTGAACATCAACCGCAGTCACAAGCTGTATGGATGGGGGACCCAAATTCGCGGTGTCGAATCCGGTGGCACCGTCACCAACCTTCCCGTTCACACTTTCCCGACCGATGACGGATCCGTGGCGATGAAATGCCCGACCGAAATTGCAATCGACGACCGGCGGGAAGCAGAACTGGCCAAGCTTGGTATGATGCCAATCCTCCACCGCAAGAACACTGATGTAGCCGCGTTTATCGGTGCGCACAGCCTTCAGGACGATGAAGCACGCGCCGGTCGTCTGGTTGATCCCGACGCACAGGCGAACGAGCGGCTTTCGGCGAACTTGCCCTATCTGTTCCCGGTCAGTCGATTTGCGCATTACCTGAAGGCAATCGCACGTGATAAGGTCGGGACATTCAAGGAACGCTCGGACATGCAGGTCTGGCTTAGCGAGTGGATCAACCGCTACGTTCTGGCCAACCCCGCCATGGCCGACGACAAGGCCAAGGCCAAGCGCCCCCTCGCTGCGGCCGAGGTACAGGTGGACAGCGTCGAAGGACGACCGGGGTACTACAATGCCCGGTTCTTCCTGCGGCCCCATTACCAGCTCGAAGGTATCAACGCGAGCTTGCGGCTGGTTTCGGAACTGCCCTCTGTAAAGAGCTGATTTTTTACTCCAACTTGAGAACAGGGAGACAATACTATGCCGTTGACCGGTTATCTGAAAATCCCCGACATTGATGGGGAATCCCAGCGTGCCGAGCACGAAGACGAAATCGATATCCACGACGTTGAATGGGCCATTGAACAGGCCGCCGTGGCGCAGATTGGCCGGGGTCGGTCGCAGTCTCGCGCGCGTGTAGAGGCGCTGAAGTTTCGCAAATTCTATGACGCTTCATCGCCCTATCTTGCGCTGGCCTGCATGCAGGCCAAATCGTTTGACGAAATCGTTCTGACCGTGCGCAAGGACTCGGGAGAAGCCCATCTCGACTATCTTACCATCACGATGACGAATGTTGTCATTTCGAGCTATCATGTTCTCGGGAACAATAGTGACCGGCACGAGATGATCGAGGAACAGGGTGGCTTTTCCTTCGAGCAAGTGAACGTCAAGTACATTGTTCAGGCCGACGACCATTCGGCGGGTGACGAACACGAAATCGAGTTCGACATCGCCAAGGGCGTATAACTTGAAGAAACGGACGGCGGCGCATGGCTGAGGCCAACGACATTAGAACGTCGAGGCACGAGGCGGTGCAGCCGTCCCTCTGGGACCGGTTGATTGATGATTTACCGGGACTGGCAGCAGAAACAGAGGGAATGCGCGCGGAACTCGCGCGCATTCTCGGCGGCGCGTCAGAGGTTGAAGCATTGGTTTCTGGCGGTCCGCGAGCCATTGAAAAGCGATCAGACTTGCCGGAAAAGACTAGGCTTCTGCTGCATCGCCTCCAACAGAAACTTTCGCAACGAATGCTCCTAGAAGATCGTGGAGTTGTCGTCTCTGCCGACGTGCTGCGCGAAGCGGTTCGGCGCGACATCGAAATGCTGTTCAACGTCGAGCGGCTCGAAGCCGATTTCCTGATGACCGAGCGCGAAAGCTTGTCGGTCGAAACGCCAGCCGTCAAGTTGGAGCGATTTCCCGAAATCCGGCGCAGTGTTTTGAACTATGGTGTTCCATCTTTCGCAGGCCGAATGTCGGGTGCAGATTTCGACAAGGACGCCTTGGCCAAAGAGATTCGAGAAGTCCTCCAAGTGTATGAACCGCGCCTGCGAAAGGAGAGCATCAAGGTCAAGATCAGAGCCGGTGACAAGACCGGTATGCGAATAGATGTGGACGGGGTTTTGTTGTTGTCGCCCGTCCCCGAGCGGTTGAGATTGTCGACAACAGTGGATCTGGACAACGGGCAGGCGCGGACCCAGCTTGAGGATATGTGATGGATCAGGCGTTCCTGGAATACTATGAGGAAGAGCTGATCCAGCTGAGAGCCCTGGCTCAGGAATTCTCGGCGCTGCATCCAAACGTGGCGCGCAACTTGTCCCTGGATAGCGTTCCTTGTCCCGACCCCTATGTTGAACGCTTGCTCGAAGGGGTCGCCTTTCTCGCAGCGCGCACGCGGTTGAAGGTCGATGGCGAAGCCAGCCGGTACGTGCGCAATCTATTGGACATGCTCTATCCGGATCTGGCCGGGCCGGGGCCAGCCATGTCGATGGCGCAGCTGAACCCCGGACCGCAAATTGAAAGCATGCTCGACGGCCATAAGGTCAAACGCGGCACACGTCTGGTTGCTGGTCTCAAGCCGGGCCTCAGTACCCGCGCTGTATACACGACCGCGCAAGACATTCATCTGTGGCCCATCAAGATCAAATCCGCCCGGTACCTTCAGGATACCGGCTCCTTGTCCGAAGCGGGCGTTCCCGAAGGGTTGACCCGGTCGGCCGCTGCAGGCATCAGGCTGGTGTTGACCAGAACCGGCCCGGGTTCACTCTCGGATCTGTCGCTAGATCGTTTGGATTTGTACTTCGGTTCAGCCGGACGAGGGACGCAACTGTTTGACGCGATTTTTGGATTTGGTGGGCCGGTAATTTCCCGACCAACGCAGCCCGACGCGAAGTTCATCAAGTGCGATGCACCTACAATGATCGGCCTTTCGGACGAGCAGGCGTTGTTGCCACGCGTCCGGCCCGCGTTCGAAGGATACAGGTTGCTCAGGGAATACTTCCTGATGCCTGAAAGGTTCCTGGGCCTGACATTGTCAGGGCTGTCGCCGACCGTTCGGAGGGCAAATGAAACCGATGCCGAATTGGTTTTACTTTTGAACGAACCGTTCGACAATCTAAGGGATCTGACAGCGGACGATTTTCGCCTCTTCGTCGCCCCGCTTGTCAACTTGTTCGAACACGAATGCAATCTGGTCGGCCTCGATGCCCATCGGCCCGCCCATATTGTCCATGCTGACCGAACCCGACCTCGGGATTTCGAAATCTACAGGCTGTTGCGGGTCGAGGACGCCGATGTCGATGGTCCCGAAGCCGTCGTTCCTCCACTGTTCTCTTTCGAAGACAAAGCCGACAGTGGCTATGTCTACACCACTGATCGGCGACCTCGGCGCCCTGGAGATGACGAGATCAGGCGTGGCCAAACTAGGACAAGTTACACTGGTGACGACCTGTTCATTTCGGTCGCCCGACCTGCGGGCGCGCGTTCCGGGGCATCCCCGCCGACAAGGTTGGATATTCGGGCGCTCTGCACCAACCGCGATCTACCGATACTGGACGACACACCAGTCCTGACCCTTGAAACCGGTGACCCGGTCGGAAGCGTCAACTTGCTTCAACCGTTTCGCCGACCACGACCCTCGCTTCGCAGCGCGCGCCCGGGAGGGCCTGGCGGTGAAGAGCGGATGAACGATCTGATCTGGCGTTGGATCGCCCAACTGAACATGGGTTTTGTTTCGTTGGCCGAAGACAGCGCCGGTGCCGAGCCGTTGCGCGCGATGGTATCCTTGTATGCAGACCGGGGCGACCCGGTGCTGGCCCGGCATGGCCGCTCGATCACTGCATTGAGATCGCGCCCGCTGATCGAACGATTGCAGGTACCCGGGCCGATTTGCTTTGGCAACGGAATGGAGATCACGCTTGATGTCGACGAAAGCCAGCTTTCCGGGGGGAGTTCTCTTTTGTTGTCAGCGCTGCTGGCCCAGATTCTGACCCGGGCCGCTGCTACGAACTCCTTTGTCCGGACAAAAACCCGGCTGCTGCAACAACAACAGGAGGTGACATGGCCGATGAAGCCGGGCAGCCGGGTTCTGATCTGACCAGGCAAGCCGAAACTGTGCGTCAAATGAACTTCTTCCAGCTGCTGCGCCTGCTGGAACGGGATGGCGCGCGGTTTGGCAGAGCGGGTAGCCCAGGGACCGAGCCCGCGCGGCTTGGTCAGTCTCCGCGCCTGGTGTTTGCAGCGTCTGATGTGGCGGAGATGGTGCCGGGAACGGCGGAAAAGCCGCCCCAGGTTGCCGTCAATGTCCTTGGGTTGATTGGCCCTGAAGGCCCGTTGCCACTGCATCTCACACGCTGGATCATGGAGCGGATGTCCAATCGCTGGTTCGCAGGCGATACCGCGGGTGCAACCGCGGATACGTCTTTCCTGAACTTCATCAACCTGCTGCAACACCGTCACATCGCCCTTTTCTGGCGCGCCTGGGCGGATGCACGGGCGGATGTTCAGGTAGCCTATTCTGGCGGTGGTAATGTCAGCGCAATGATGCGAGCGCTGGCAGGTATCGGGCTTCCCGGAACACCCAGTGGTGACGGTCGTCTGGACAACGGAAAACTACGGCAGGCAACGGCACTTGTGCAGCAAGTCCAAAGCCCCGGTCGGCTGGCAGCTTTCCTGTCCACGGTTCTGGGACTGCCGGTGGCTGTGCAAGAGTTCGTAGGCCATTGGATCGTCTTGCCGGATCACCTTCAGACAAGGCTGGGAACTGCCCACTCTGACCTTGGACAAGGCGCCGTGGCCGGAGCACGGGTTTTCGATCGCCAATCCCGGGCCGAAATCCGTATTGGGCCGCTGACGCTTTCTGAGTTTTTGGCGTTCCATGACGATGACGCCACATGGCGTCGCTTGCAACACGCGGTGGTGTTCGCCCACGGGAAAGCCATTGAATTTGATCTGCGCCTTATCCTGGCCGCGGGCGAAGTTCCCGCGGCGCGGCTCGGGATCTCACGCCTAGGGCGTACATCCTGGTTGTCACCTGATGAAAACCAGGAATCGGAGGATATGTGTTTCACCCATTTCACCGCCCGTGACCGGCAGAGGGCTTCAGCATGATGTTGCGACTGGTTCTGGAAAACGCGCCTAGACCGCAAGATTTTACGGAGATCCCGTATTCTGGCGGGCAGGTGATAATCGGACGCAGCGACGAAGCTGATTGGCGCCTTGAAGACCCTGATATGTTCGTCTCGCGCCGTCACGCCATTCTTAGTGAAGAGAACGGCACGGTCATGGTGACCGATGCGTCAAGCGGGGGATTGTACATAGACAACTCTGCCAATCCGCTGGGTGCCGGCAACTCCGTGCCGCTAGATCAAGGCATGCGCCTGCGTCTGGGTGATTTTGTCTTCCGTGTTGAAACCTCCATGGCGGGTAGCCCGGCGGCCGAACCTACGCTTTCGGACAGTCCATTCGATTTCGGCCCGGCTGAAAAGGCCCAAGAACCAGCCGCGCGACCCGATAGCCTTCCGGATCCATTTGGCATACGCCGCGAAGATCGAGTTTCCGTGCGTCGGGAAACACCGGCTGCGCCCCGCCCTTTCGCACAGGAGGATCCTTTCGGATTGGACATGCGCAAAGCACGGGAGGCGCCGAAACCGGATGATCTGCTTTCGGGTCCGTCGCCAATGCGCGGTGGATACTTCGACACGCCGGCACCTGCTCCCGATCCTGTGGACCAGACGATGACATCGGAGCCTGTTCAACCAATGCTACCGCCTGAGCCGGTCCAATCTATGCCATCTCCTGAACCGATCTTTCCGGCCCCCAAGAGCGAACCAAGCCGGCCACAGGCAAATGCCGAAGATGCAGACATGATCCGGACCGCGCTTTATCGCGGCCTCGGTCTCGACCCGGATCGTTTTCCAGTGGGGGATTTGGCCGCCGAGGTTGAAGAGGTTGGTTCACGCCTCCGCGAACTGGTCGACGGGCTGATGTTGCTACTGCGCACACGTGCGCAGGAAAAACAAAAGGTGCGCGTGGCACAGACCCTAATTTCCAACGCCGACGTCAACCCACTCAAGTTCCTGGCATCGACGGATGAAGCCATCGCTGCGCTGATCCATCCGCGCGGTGCCGGGTATCTGCCGCCCGACAGGGCTGTAGCAGAAGCATACAGCGATCTTGTGGATCATCAGCTAAGGACCTGGACGGCGCTGCAAACATCGCTGAGGCGGATGATCGACAGGTTTGATCCCGAAGAAATCGAAAAGGACCTGGACGAAACCGGTCTGTTGGAAAAACTGATCGCAGGTGGGCGCAGCGCCAAGATGTGGCAACTCTACCAGGATCGGTATCGCGAAATTGCGCGATCTGCCGAAGAGCAGTTTCTTGGAGAAATCGGGCAGGATTTCAGAGACGCATATGAAAACCAACGGAGGAACTGACATGGCACTTGCACGCAGAGAATTCGTGATATTGGGCGGCATAACTACCGCAGCTGGACTTTCCGGATGTTTGGGCCCCTCGGCTGCGAACCTGACGGTAAAAGCTGCCGGAACACCCGGTATGAACCCAGGCCCCGACGGCGCGGATCGACCGCTGACCCTGACAATCGTACAGATGACTGGCACAGGAGCCTTTGACAGCGCGGACTATTTCGCGTTGCAAAACCCCTCGGCCGCGCTTGGCACGGATTTCGTGCGCGCGGATCAGATCGTCGTTTCGGGGGCAACCCCGGTGACCAAGGTCATTTCCGTCCAGCCGGGGGTGGCTGCGATCGGCGTCGTTGCCGGGTTCCGCGATCCGGCGGGGAAATCGTTTCGGAGCCGCGTCTCGGCTCCAAAAAGCAGTGGTGGCATGACCATCACGGTGGGCTCCAGCGGGATTTCCGTGGCCTGAAGACAAAGAAGGGAACGGCAGGCATGTCGAATTCGAACAGGGTGGTTTGGTCCGAGGGGTTGTTTCTCAGGACCCAGCACTTTCAGCAGCAAGATCGACATGGCGAATGGCTGGTCCGGGCAGCACTCGGGGCCATGCCACGGCAAGGTTTCGGTTTCACGAAACTGGAGCTGGACCCGGCCGCCCTCTCGGCGGGTATGGTCAGCCTCTTGTCAGCGCAGGGGGTCTTTCCCGATGGAACGGTGTTTTCCCTGCCTGAAACAACTGCCGATGTGGAACCCATGCCGGTCACTGCCGGAATGAAATCCGGCCTTGTTTCCCTTGCAATTCCGGCGGAACGGGCCGGGGCGGCGCAAATCGACCCGGCCCATGCCGCGCCGTCAGGGGCGCGGTATCGCGGCGAGATCCACGAAGCGCGAGATGTGATCCGCGATGGAGCGGATCCCGCCGAGATCGAGACTGCGCGGCTGGCCCCACGTTTGCTGCGTCCTGACGAAGAAGCCAAGGGTTTCGTCGTGCTTCCAATCGCCCGCATCGAAGGGTTGGGGGCCGACGGTGGGGTGGCCCTTGTGCCTGGGTTCCTGCCGCCGGCTCTGCGGTTGTCGGCGGTTTCGTGGTATCGCGATTTCTTGCGAGAGCTGGTGACCGGCCTTGATCGCATCGCCGAAGCCCATGCCAGCTTGGTTGTTGGTGGGGCAGGGGCTTCGATGGAGAACCTGTTGATCCTGGAACTGGCGAATTCGGCGCGGCCCAAGATCGCCCACCTGCTGGGCCAGAACGATATTCATCCCTCCGAACTATACTGCGAACTTGCGGAATTGGCGGGGCGAATGTCGACCTATGGCGCATCCGCACGGCGCATGGCCGTGCTACCAGAATACGACCATATCGACCCGCAACCAGCCTTTGACGAGCTGGCAAACACGCTCCGCTCGCTGGTTCTGTCCTTGCGGCATGTCGAGCCCAAAACACGGGCGCTGAGGGTTGCGCGCCACTCGGATAATATCTGGACCATCAGGATCGACAATCCCGAGATACTGAGCTCGTCCCGGATTGTCCTCCGGATCGGTGGCGACATGTCCGAGGCGATGCTGCGCAAGATTTTCGTCGATCAGGCAACTGTTGGGGCGGCCGACGAGTTTGACGCGCTCTGGAAATCACGCTTGCCCGGTATCCCTTTGCGACCACTGCATTCGCAACCGCGTGAAATTCCATATGATGGCGAGCGCCTCTGCCTGGAACTGGATCGCGGGTCTGAACACTGGGCAGCGCTGCGTGACGCGCCTGGATTTGTGCTTGGGGTGGCCGGAAAGCTGGACCGCGAGCCGGAAATCGACTGCTATGCCGTAACACGGTGAGAATATGACCAAGGATGATCCATTTGGGTTGAAGAACGACGCAGGTCGCACACGGGTGCGGCCGGTCAGGCGCGGCGCGTCTGGCCCGTCTGATCGACAACCGCAACAACCGGCGAGCGGACAGCCAGCCGCCGACCCGGGCTATTCGCCCAGATTGCGAGAAAGCCGTGCGGCTCAGAACCCCTTGATAAACGCGTTTGCACCGCTCTTGGGCTTGGCGCCGGAACTCGAGCGGGCCAATGCCCCGGAAAACCCAGAAACCCTGCGCACGCGACTGCTCGACAATCTCACTTATGCCCGTGACAGCGCGGTTGCGGCCGGGGTGCCGTTGAGCCGGGCGGACCAGGGCGCGTGGTTCGTTGCAGCCCTGCTTGATGATATCGCCATCAATACGCCGTGGGGCGGCTCTTCGGGGTGGCCGCGTTTACCCTTGGTCGTATCGCTCTATGGAAACGTGGACGTGGGCGACCGGTACTTCGAGTTGGTCGAAGAGTTGATGCGTCACCCGGAACGTGACCCCGATATGCTAGAACTGGCTCAGGTCTGCACTGCACTTGGCTTTCGTGGAAAATACCGTGTCCAAGGCAGCAACGGAGAAGCGGCATTGATGCAACTTCGGGCACAACTGGACAGACTCAACCGCGATCGCGAGGCCCTAGAACGCCCCTTGTCACCGCACTGGCAGGGTGTCCTGGCGCAGGACGAGGACAAGGGCTTTATCCTTCCAATCTGGACAATTCTGCTTATCGCGGCAGCAGTGATCGCGGCAACCTACGTCGCGTTGGGCGTTCGCCTGTCCGCCCGGGGCGAAAACCTGTTTACGCTGGCCGCTGTCCTCCCACCGCCCGAACGCGCGGATATCTACCGGCCGATCATCGAGACGACCCAGCCAGAACCGGTGCTGCTTGAACCCGTTATGATCGAACTATTGCCACTTGTGGCCGAGGCGGCGCCCAAGGACCGGGTGACTGCCTTAACTGGCCGCGAAGATGTATCCGTAGCCGTTGTCGTCGTACAATCCACTGACCCCGAGGTATTTAAGTCCGCAAAGGCAGATCTGAACACCGAATACGACGAGCTGATGCGGTCGATCGCCGGGGTGATCCTGGACAACATCGAGTTCATTGGTGCGGTAAAGGTCATAGGTCACACCGACAGCGTTCCGGTTCAACGATCGAACCCATTTCAATCGAACCAGGGGCTCAGCGAAGCGCGAGCAAGAACGATTGCCGATTTCCTGACCGAAGCAGGCGTTCCTCCCGAACTGATCACTTCCGAAGGCCGTGCGGCGACCGAGCCGATAGGTGACAACAAGACCCGCGACGGGCGCGCCAGAAATCGCCGTGTCGAGATCATCCTCCAAAAGAAGGTTTAGGAGATGAAAGCACTGAAGTCCGTCTTTCGCTTCTTCCTGTCCCGTCTCTTCTGGACCGCGATTGGTTTGTTGACCCTGTGTGCCTTGATCTGGTTCTTTGGGCCTTTGATCAGCATCGGCGATGCCGATCCGTTGGCCAGTGAGATGGTCCGGCTGGTCGTGATCGGTGTCATTCTGGTTCTGTGGTTGCTTTCGCTGCTGATCGGTCAATTGCGCGCCGCGCGTGCAAACCGGGATTTCGTAGCGGACCTGTCTGCGGCCGAACCTGAATCACGCCCAGGCGAAGAGAATGTGGCCGAAGTTCAGGCAAAGTTCCGCAATATCCTCGACCAGATGAAACGGTCGAAACTGGGCAATCGAAAGTTTCTTCGGGACATGCCCTGGTATGTGATCATTGGTCCGCCGGGTACTGGCAAGACGACCGCCTTGCGGCAATCGGGCCTGCACTTTCCCATTGATCTTTCCGACGACATCAAAGGCGTGGGCGGCACCCGGAACTGTGATTGGTTCTTTACCGAGGATGCGGTGCTTGTCGACACGGCCGGTCGTTATGTTCAACAGATGAGTGATCCCGAAGTCGACGCGGCCGAGTGGAGGGGCTTTCTCGGTCTGTTGAAAAAACACAGAGGCCGCCGAGCGTTGAACGGCGTAATTCTGACGTTGTCGGTACAGGAATTGTCAATGAACGACGCGGCCATTCGCGACTATGGCCGCGAAATCCGCAAACGACTAGCCGAACTGCGCGATGAACTTGGAATCAGGCTGCCGGTCTACCTGATGATCACCAAGACCGACCTTGTTCCGGGGTTCGAGGATTTCTTTGGCGATTTGTCGTCGCGCGGTCGTGAACAGGTCTGGGGCGCAACTCTGGGCATCGAAGACCGGGTGGATGGGGTCACCGTCGAGCGCGAAATGCGCGCTTTGCAAGAGGCGCTGGAATCCCGACTAGTGGCTCGTTTGGGTGCCGATCTGCCTTTGTCCAAGCGGGCGGAACTGTTCCGGTTCCCGGGGCAATTCGCGGCGCTGACAGGCCCGATGAAATCGCTCATCGACGCGGTGTTTGGCGAAAGCAGATACGAAGACAGCCCTTGGTTACGGGGGTTCTACTTTACCTCAGGCACACAAGAAGGCTCGCCGATTGATCGCATGCTGTCCGGCATGGCCCAATCCCTGGGATTGGCTCCGCCCCCGCCCGAACGCCGTGCACATGGGGAAAGCCGTTCTTACTTCCTGCGCAACCTTCTGACTGAATTGATCTTTCCCGAGGCCGGGATCGGCCGGTTTGATCCGCGCGCCGAAGATCGCAGGCGTTGGATCTGGCGGGGAACACTCGCAACCTCGGCATTGGTGGCCGTGGTGGCGGGGATCTTCTTCCTGTTTTCCTTCATCCGCTATTCGGCGGGTATTCGCGCGCAAGAGACCGAACTGACCCAATTGTCGGCGCGCCTGTCAAACGTGGCCTCACGACAGGCGCCAACCGATCCTCTGGATCTGAACCTAGCATTGGAAGCCGCCAACGAGACATTGAACGCCGCCTCTGTTGTGCCAGAGAGCTTCTTTACGGTTCTGGGACCGACGGCCGAGGCTGAACTGGAACGTGCGCAGGCGATCGCATATGATCGCACGCTGCGGAACATCCTCGAACCGCGTATGGTGGCGACGCTCGAAGCAACCATGTGGCGCCACTCGCGCGATCCCGATTTCCTGATGGGAGCCCTCAAGGCCTATCTCATGTTTACCGGGCGTTCGCCATATGACAGCGAATACATTGCTGAATGGTGGCAATTGGCGCTACCGGAATACGCCCCGATCGACCCGTTCCCGACCGAAGAGGCGCTGGTTCACCAACTCGCCGCGATCGAGCGGGCAGGGTCGGAAACCGACCGGATCGCGCCCGATCCGGAACTGGTCAGCATCGCTCTGGAAAGCATCTGCACCATTCCTCTTGCAGTGCGCGCCTATCGCAACCTGGTGACCCTGCCGGACATCAGCGGTCTGCCCGAATGGATACCTGCAGAACACACAGGTCCCAACGGCGCGCGTGTCTTGACGCGCCTGTCGGAAAAAACCCTCCGGATAGGTTTGCCCGGTGCGTTCACATATGACGGGTTCCACCAGACTGTTCTGCCGCTTGTACCCGAGGTCGCGGCGCAGGCTGTGCTTGACCGGGAAGTATTCGCCGGCGGGTGCGCCGAAAGCGCCGAGGCCTCGGTGGCCGTGCTCGAAGCCGATATCCTTAAACTCTACTACGATGACTTCATCGCCCAATGGGACGGTTTCCTGCGCGATGTACGGCTGGCCCCTATTTCGGACTTGCCGCAAGCCCGCCAGAACCTCAAAGACCTGTCCTCAACCGATAGCGCGCTGAAACGGCTGATCCTGGCCGTAGTGGCGGAAACGCACCTGACCCGGGTTCCCGAAGAAGGAGGCGGCGCCGGTAATGATGCTGCCAAGAAAGGGGCGTTGAAAGCTGCGCAAAAGAAGCTGGGTAAAATAGGAGGGTTGCTTAAGAAAGGGTCCAAGATCGCAGGAAAATCCGGCGGATCCAATGCGCCTGAAGCCCTGCCCGGTGAACCTGTGGCACAGCATTTCGCATCGATCCGCGCCACGGTGCAGGAGGTCGACGGTGTGCCACCGCTGCTTGACGATGCGGTCGCCGCGTTGACTGCGCTGTCTAACGAATTGCAGACCGTCGCGGCCAGCCCCGATCCGGAACAGGCCCTGTTGGCGCGTGGCGGTCTGCCCTTGCTCACTGGTGCAATCGTCAACGAGGCCGCTGGGTTGCCGGACCCGATTGACGATTGGATCGGTGGTATTGCGGGGGATACGATCGCGGTCACCCGGGACGCCATTGTCGACCAGTTGAACGCGCGATGGAAGGCGGATGTCTTGCCTTTCTGCCTGTCGGCAACGGCCGGACGCTATCCGTTTGATCAGCGCAGTGCGATTGACGTCAACACCCAGGACTTTGCCCGGTTGTTCGGCGCAGGCGGTCTGATCGACAGCTTCACCAATGATCACTTGCAGACCTATGTCGACAATTCTGTCCTGCCATGGCGGTGGCGCGCTGACCTGGGATTGGATGATGCGCTGCTCAAACCGTTCGAAAATGCGCGCATGCTCCGAAATGCACTGTTCCCGGGCGGGTCGGGTCCGGTCATGGCGTTCAACCTGATGCCCCTGGATTTGAGCGCATCGGCGGTTCGGGTGACGCTCAACGTGGATGGGCAGGTGCTGAGTTACTTCAACGCAGCGGCCCGGCCGATGCCGATGACCTGGCCAGGACCGGATGGCACCAACATGATCACGATCAGTTTCACCCCCGTGGACGGCACCGGCGATCAGATAACTTCGCAAACCGGGGCCTGGGCGTTTCTGAGGTTGATCCGGTCGGGTAGGCTCCAATCTACAAACCTGCCAGAGGTGTTCAAACTGGGGCTTGCGGCAGGCGGTCACAGTGCGCGGTTCGAATTGCGGGCCAATTCCGTCGAAAACCCGTTCGACCTGACGGTCTTTTCCGGCTTTGCCTGCCCCCGAGGGTTCTGAGTTGACTGGCTTTTTTGGAAAACTACCCAGTCACGGGGACTTTGTCGCGCGCGGTCTTGGTTCTGGCGTGCGGGGATATCTGGACCGTTGGCTTAGCCAGGGATTGGCTTTGGCGCTGCGTGACGGTGTCCCTTGGCCGCAACGCGGAGTGCGGGGTCTGCTTCAGAGCCCGGCGGGCCCCCTTGCAATCCTCGTATTGCCCAGTTGCGACACCCCTGGCAGGGTCTTTCCCCTTACTGCTTGCGCTATGGGAGTTTCCGACAGGCAGGGCGTCGATGAATGGGCCGACCAGGTGTTTCCCTTGCTGTCTCAAACAGCCAGCAACGGGGCCGATTTGGAAGACCTGGCGGCCAACCTTGGCCCGATAACGCTGCCACCTTCGGCGACCCCACTGGATCCTCCGCTGCTGTGGAGCGACGAGCGACAGCCTGGGCATCCGGACAGTTATTTCAGCGCGTTCTAGGGTCTGTTGAGATTCAGGATTCCCATCTGGTCTAGGTTCTGATTCAAACTCCCAAAAGGGAGGTCTGAAT
>NZ_JAOVQN010000026.1:0-57749 GCF_025673445.1 Ruegeria marisflavi | reverse complement strand
GTCCATTCAGACCTCCCTTTTGGGAGTTTGAATCAGAACCTAGACCAGATGGGAATCCTGAATCTCAACAGACCCTAAGCGGAAGATCTGGCAAGACCCGAGTCGATCACATTAACTTCGCACGCCATACAAGCCACAAACTGGATCGTTGCGTCACTTCCGTTTACTTGTCATGTTTGTCTCAAAGGTCTGGAGACTGCGATGACTGACGTTGATGTCGTGATTGTCGGGGCCGGAGCGGCGGGATTGGCCGCCGCTAAAACGCTTCGCGCAGCGGGGCGCGAGGTTCGGGTTCTGGAAGCGATGGACAGGATCGGTGGACGGTCCTGGACACGGAGCGAAGATTTCGGCGTCCCGTTTGACATCGGATGCGCGTGGCTGCACGCAGGCGACCGAAACCCCTTTATGTCAGATGCTGAGCGGCTTGGATGGACAACCCACATGCACAACATGGGTCTGGACCATCTCTACTTCGGATCACGCAAGGCCACCGCCGATGAACTGGCTTCGGTATCCGCCGCCGACGCCCGCGTAGCTCAGGCCTTGGCTGGCGGGGCGGCAGATGACAGGCTGTCTTCGCTGCTTGACCAGGGCGGCGCGATGCGGGCAAGCGCCACCTATGCCGGGCCCATGGATTTCGGCAAGGATGCCGATGAGATTTCGGTCGAGGACTTCAATGCCGCTGCCGATCTTTATCCAGACTACTTCACACGCGAGGGTTTCGGCGCCCTGATCGCGGCCTGGGCTGCCGATGTGCCGGTCAACCTGAATACGGTGGTGACCCGGATCGATTGGTCCGGCCCCGATGTCGAGGTCGAAACGTCGCGCGGAACTGTCCGCGCGCAGGCCGCGATCGTGACCGTTTCGACAGGTGTACTGGCGTTCGAGGATATCCGCTTCACGCCTGCTTTGCCGGTTCGGCATTTCGAGGCGGCGTTCGATCTGCCAATGGGGCTTTTGACCAAGATTCCGGTCGAAATCCACGGCGGCATCCCCGGGATCAACCCGTTCGATGACCTCTTGATCGAACGCCACGCCCGTCACGACCTGTACTTTCTGTGTTTTCCGTTCAACCTGCCCCTAATGGTCGGATTTGTCGGAGGTGACTTCGCATGGGAAATCGAAACTGTGGGCAAGGACGCCGCTGTGGACTTTGTGACAGACCGTTTGGTTGATATTTTCGGGTCAGTGTTCCGCAAACGTGTTGGCCGCAGCCTGATGACCAATTGGGGCGGCGAGCGGCGCACACGGGGGGCGTATGCCTCGGCGCGACCGGGACGTGCCGAAGCGCGGTCGATTCTTGCTGAACCGGTCGGAGAGCGTATCTGGTTCGCCGGCGAAGCACTGGCAGGCGCCCTGATGCAAACAGCGGGTGGCGCGCGCCTTTCGGGCGAATCCGTCGCGCGGGACGTACTGAACACAATTTAACGATACCCGACCTCGGAACTGCGCGATCAGAGCCAAGCGTTGCAAAAATCCAACGTTTTCGGGCTGGCAACTCGGTGGATGCGCCGCCGCGCTGGCCAGACACGCCAATTTATGGCGTCTTTTAATAAAACAAAAACAAACACGAGGCAGTGATGCGGCAAACATGGAGCGTTTTCTCCATGGTGTGCGAACCCGTCGAAATTCTTCGGCGGTTCGTCGAACACAATCTGGCCATGGGGGCCAGCTACGTTCACCTGTTTTTCGACAAGGGGGACGACCAGACATATGACGACTTTGCCAACCAACCCGGCGTGATTGCACAGCGGTGTGACGCTGCCTATTGGGAGGGGTTGAACCGGCGTAGACCTCCCTATGTTGAACGGCGGCAACTGGTAAACGGAAGGGTCGCTTATGAGCGCTGCCTGACCGACTGGCAGGCGCATTTCGACGCCGACGAGCTGGTGCTGACACAAGGCGCGACGCTGGGGGAACTGTTGGCCCGCGTCCCCAGCGGGTTTCAAACCGCGCATCTAGGCACGGTGGAACCGATGCTGGTTCCCCATGGCCACGATGGGCCAGTGCCCTTTCGGCGCTCGGTCCGGCATCTCAAGTTCCGGGCCCGACTACATGTCTATGGCGACGACTTGCAAGTTTTTCGCAATGGGCTGTTCGGGCATTACCAAGGCAAATCCATCCTGCGAGCGGGCCTTCCTGGCTGGAGCCATGGAATCCATTTCCCGCGCCCCTCGGCGCCCGAGATCCACAACGAGATCTTCGAACTGAACGAGGCCCATATCGCCCATATGCATTGCGAGAACCGCGATCTCTGGGTAAAGCGCACGATGGTAAAGATGTGCGACTCCGGCTATAACCTGCGGACGGGAAGCTATGATCTGTTACCTTTGGTAGCACCGGAAACCACCGGCCAAGAGTATCTGGCCGAGGAGGATCTGGTTACGATCTTGAGCGGGTTCTACGACCGGGTCAGCCTACTGTCCGACAGCCTGCGCACCCGGATGGAGGCGTTTGACCTGCTTCAGTACCACGAGGTCGAAAGGCTAGGCTGAGCACTGGACGCCATCCGCGCACGTGATAAATTTCGCCCATGCCCTATGACTGGAAGCAGCGTGCAGACAGCGCGCAGGAACTGCATCTTTGGCCGCATAATTCGCTGCCTCCGCGTGAGGCGGCCGCGTTCATCCTGACGCTCTTCGCCTTTGGTTCGATGCCCCTGATCGCGGTACTCGGGTCCAAGCTTCTGTGGGGGTTGCTGCCGTTTCTGTTGATCTCGGTCGCGGGAGTGTGGCTGGCGATCGAGATGAACTATCGCCAGCGCCGCGTTCTGGAGGTGCTGACGCTCGATCCCGAGCGGGCGCATCTGGTGCGGCACAACCCGCGTGGCCCGGCGCAGGAATGGGACTGCAACCGGTACTGGGCGCGCGCCACGATGCACCCGCAGGGTGGTCCGGTGCCGCATTACGTGACCCTCCAGGGCGCCGGGCGCGAGGTCGAGATCGGCGCCTTCCTGTCCGAGGACGAGCGGATCGCGCTCTACGACGATCTGCAACGGGCACTGGCACAGTGATTGACAGGGTCCCCCCGGACCGCTACTCAGCCCTCATGCAACAGACACGCGCCCTCATCAGCACCGTCTATTATCCGCCGCTTCCATAACGGCGGCTGCAATTCCTGTTCAACCGCCGCGATCCGGCGGTCCGA
This sequence comes from Ruegeria marisflavi, assembly GCF_025673445.1. Lineage (NCBI taxonomy): Bacteria > Pseudomonadati > Pseudomonadota > Alphaproteobacteria > Rhodobacterales > Roseobacteraceae > Ruegeria > Ruegeria marisflavi. Next base: position 54,602 of record NZ_JAOVQN010000026.1, on the reverse strand, counting down.
ACATTCCACAGCCCAGACCCCATGACCCGGCATCGCGGCCCCCTTCGGAGCCTACCATGTCCTGTCACCTCACCTTCTCCTCAATCGGCCTTCTGGGCTTTGGTGCCTTTGGGCGGCTGATCGCCGCCCACCTTGCCCCGCATCTGCCCTGCCTGGTTCATGATCCTGCTCTGCCGCAAGGGGCCACCCTGCCGACAGGCGCATCCGCCACCAGCTTTGCGGAAGCTGCCAGTTGCGATCTGGTGATCCTGGCGATGCCGGTCACCGAAATGGCGGCGGCCTGCCGTGCCATCGCACCCCATCTGCGACCCGGCACTGTGGTGGTCGACGTAGGCTCGGTCAAGCTGGCCCCGGCCGCCATCATGCAGGCGCATCTGCCCGAGCATGTGGGACTAGTGGGCACCCATCCGCTGTTCGGCCCGCAGAGCGCGCGAGACGGCATCGTGGGCCGCAAGATCGCCATCTGCCCGATCCGGGGCAAGGTCCACTTGCCGGTGGCGGCCTTTCTGCGCGCGCGACTGGGGTTGCAGGTGATCGTCACCACACCAGAGGCGCATGACCGTGAGGCGGCGACGGTTCAGGGGCTGACGCATCTGATCGCGCAGGCGCTGACCCGGATGGGCCCCTTGCCCAGCCGTATGACCACGGCCAGTTTCGATCTGCTGATGCAGGCGACCGAGATGGTCCGCCACGATCCGCCCGGCGTGTTGGCCGCGATCGAAAGCGCCAACCCCTTTGCCGCGCCGGTGCGGGCGGAGTTCCAGGCTTTGATCGCCGGGCTGGACCGCGCCTATGCCAGACCGGATTGAAAAAGGCCCGCGCAAGCGGGCCTTTCATTTTTAACAAATAGGCGTGGATCAACAGTTGCCGCTGGCGCAGAGCTGGTCCTTGACCATCGGGCCCACCTTGCCGAAATCCATCTGGCCTGTATAGCGTGACTTCAGCTCGCCCATCACCTTGCCCATATCGCGGATCGATCCCGCACCCGTTGCGGTGATCGCCTCGCGCACCGCTTTTTCGACTTCGTTCTCGTCCAGCTGCTTGGGCAGGAATTCCTCGATCACCGAGATTTCCTCGCGCTCGCGCTCGGCCAGGTCAAGGCGGCCGCCTTCCTCGTAGGCGCGGGCGCTTTCCTGACGCTGTTTGGTCATCTTGCCAAGGATCGCCAGCACTTCGGCATCGCCGCAGCACGCCCCATCCTCGCCACCGGCACCGCGCACTGCGATATCGCGGTCCTTGATCGCAGCATTGATCAGGCGCAGCGTTGAGAGGCGGGCGGCTTCCTTGTCCTTCATCGCCTGTTTCAACGCGGTATTCACCCGGGTTCGCATGTCCATATGCTGTTCCCATCCCCATGAGATTGCTCAAGATCCGAAACATAACGAAAGAAAATGCCCGGCACAACAGGAGGTGAAACATGTTAAGTTACTGAAAAATAACAATAGCCCAAAATTTGATCGGGCTTGACCCGGCCCCACAACCCCCTTAGGTATGCGACCGTTTACCCAGACAGGAGAGTCGCGTCATGGCCCAGAACGCCACGTCCAAGCCCACCGCATGCCTGGCGCTCGCCGATGGGACGATATTCTACGGCACAGGCTTTGGCGCCACCGGTCAGACCGTGGCCGAGCTGTGTTTCAACACCGCGATGACGGGATATCAGGAGATCATGACAGACCCCTCTTATGCGGGTCAGATCGTGACATTCACCTTCCCCCATATCGGCAATGTGGGCGTCACCCCCGAGGATGACGAGACCGCCGATCCGGTCGCTGCCGGCATGGTGGTGAAATGGGATCCGACGCAGCCATCGAACTGGCGCGCGGCGGAAGAGCTGAAAGGCTGGCTGGCCCGGCGCGGCCGGATCGCCATCGGCGGCATCGACACCCGCCGCCTGACCCGCGCCATCCGCCAACAGGGCGCGCCACATGTGGCGCTGGCGCATGACCCCGAGGGCAAGTTCGACATCGCGGCGCTGGTCGCCGCCGCACGGTCCTGGCCGGGCCTCGAAGGCATGGATCTGGCCAAGGACGTGACCTGTGCGCAAAGCTATCGCTGGGACGAGATGCGCTGGGCCTGGCCCCAGGGTTACACCCGGCAAGAGACCCCCAAACACAAGGTGGTCGCGCTCGATTTCGGCGCCAAGCGCAACATCCTGCGTTGCCTTGCCTCGACCGGTTGCGACGTCACCGTGCTGCCTGCCACTTCCACCGCTGCCGAGGTGCTGGCCCACGCCCCCGACGGCGTGTTCCTGTCCAACGGTCCGGGCGATCCGGCGGCAACCGGCACCTATGCGGTGCCGATGATCCGCGAGATCCTGGACACCACGGACCTGCCGGTATTCGGCATCTGCCTGGGGCATCAGATGCTGGCCCTGGCGCTGGGCGGACGCACGGTGAAGATGAACCACGGCCATCACGGCGCCAACCACCCGGTCAAGGATCTGGAAACCGGCAAGGTCGAGATCACCTCGATGAACCACGGCTTTGCTGTGGACGCCCAGACTCTGCCCGATGGCGTTATCGAAACCCACCGCTCGCTCTTCGACGGGTCGAACTGCGGCATCCGGATGAGCGAACGGCCGGTATTCTCGGTGCAATATCACCCCGAGGCAAGCCCCGGCCCACAGGACAGTTTCTATCTGTTCGAACGGTTTTCCGACGCGATGGACATGCGCAAGGCAACCGCCTGATCACTAATATGGCGGTTCGCGCCGTTTTGAATGATCTTAACGGTCTATTAACCTGAAACGCGCAACCCTGACACTCGCTTTGGATGTCAGGGTTTTGCAGTGTGAGCGAGCTTCAACTCAGGCTGAGTTCTCCGGTCGCGGCATGGCCCGTTTTCGCCGAGTACCTGCCGCTGGGCCGCTACCTGGTGCGCAGCGGCGTCATCACCCAGGAACAACTGCTTGCGGCGCTGCAATTGCAACTTCGCCTGAACGCCCCCATTGGCGAAATCCTGGTTGCCGAAGGGTGGGCCGAGCCGACCGACATCCTACGCGCCCTGGCTCTGCAAAATGGGGTGCAATGGGCCGATCTGGCGCTGGATCCGCCGCGCCCGGGCTTGTGCGGGTCGAAATCCCATACGTTCTGGCTTCGGCACGGTGCAATTCCTTGGATGCAAATTGGACCGATGGTGATCATTGCCACATCCCGTCCCGACCGGTTCGACGAGATACGCGCCGAGTTGGCCGACCCGGGCGTCCTTTTGATGCCCGCGCTGGCTAGTCACGACCAGATCGAAGCGGCGCTGGCCGAATGTTACTCGGCGACATTGGCAAGGCTGACCGAGTCTCGTGTCGACAGGTTCTACAGTTGCCGTGACTGGCGGCTTGCTACCCGGCTGCCTGCGGTCCTAGCCCTTGCCTTGCTGATCGTGGCCTTCTGTCTGGCGCCATTGCACGGACTAGCACTTCTTTTTCTTGCCGCGGTTGTGTCGCTTCTTCTATTCACCGGTTTGAAAGCGGCGGCACTGGTCGCGCATCTGTTGAACCAGGCCCATCTCACCGCGCCGAGCCGGACAGAGCCCGGCGGGGCTGTACAGAGGGGGCTGCGACTGCCCAAGATCTCGGTGCTTGTGCCCCTCTACAAGGAGCGCGAGATCGCAGGCGCTCTGGTTGCACGGCTAAGCCGGCTGACCTACCCCAAGGCGCTGCTGGACGTGATCCTGGTGCTGGAAGAGAAGGACCAGTTAACGCGCGAAACACTGGCAAACTGCGTTCTGCCGCACTGGATGCGGGTAATCGAGGTGCCGGTCCATTCCGGCCTAACCACCAAGCCGCGTGCGATGAACTATGCGCTGGATTTCTGCCGGGGCGAGATCATCGGTGTCTGGGATGCAGAGGACGCCCCCATGCCCGATCAGCTGGAACATGTCGCCGAACGCTTTGCCAGGGCTCCCCGCGACGTGGTCTGCCTGCAAGGGATACTCGACTATTACAACCCGCGCAGCAGCTGGCGGGCGCGCTGTTTCACCATCGAATATGCCAGCTGGTTCCGCATCATCTTGCCTGGAATCGCCCGACTTGGGCTGGTGGTACCGCTAGGAGGAACCACTCTTTTCTTCCGTCGCGCGGCGCTTGAGCAATTGGGCGGTTGGGACGCGCATAACGTGACCGAGGATGCCGATCTGGGCGTGCGGCTCTGCCGCGCCGGGTACCGGACCGAGCTGATCGACACGGTCACCTATGAAGAGGCGAATTTCCGTTCCTGGCCCTGGGTCAAACAGCGCTCCCGCTGGCTCAAGGGGTTCATGGTAACCTATCTTGTGCATATGCGGTCGCCCCGACGGCTCTGGGCCGATCTGGGTCCGGCACGTTTCCTTGGGGTACAGGCGTTCTTTCTGGGCACCCTGGCGCAATTCCTGCTGGCACCGGTGCTGTGGTCGTTCTGGCTGTTGCTTCTGGGCCTGCCGCACCCGCTGACGGCGGTGCTGACACCTGCAACCCTGACCGCCTGCACCTCCGTGTTCCTGGCGACCGAGATGCTGGCCCTCGTCGCCGGTCTGATCGCCGTGTCCGGACGGGAAAGGCGGTTTCTGGTGCCCTGGGTGATCAGCATGCCGCTCTACTTCCCGCTCGGCGTGGTAGCGGCCTACAAGGCGCTGTACGAAATGATCGTGAAACCGTTCTTCTGGGACAAGACGCAGCATGGCCAGGCGGACGAAGAGGCATCTGGCTGACATGGGCGCGGTATCGCGACCAAGTCGCGACAAGGTTTTGAAAAAACCTTGTGGACAGGATTTCCGCGAAATCCTGTTCAGCACCCAGCCTCAACGTCGTTCGCGGCGACCGGCGTCCAGCTTGAGCCGCGTCATGAAGGCGATCGAGATGTGATCCTTGAGCGCCTCCGCCGCGCCTTCTTCGTTACGGGCGGCGATCGCCTCGACAATACCCTTGTGTTCGCCCTGTGCGATCTGGCCCCGCCCCTCGGCGGCCAGCGAGGTCGTCGCCATCAAGGCCATGGTCCGATGAACAAGGTCAAGCTGCTGCACCAGGTACCGGTTATGCGAGGCGAGGTGGATCTGTTCGTGAAACCGGCGGTTGGCGCGGCTCAGCGCCTGCGGGTCGCCCACCAGCTTGTCATCGGCTTCGACCATGTCGCGCAATACCTCGATCTCTTCGGCGGTGGCGTGGCGCGCAGCCAGCCGCGCGGCCAGCCCCTCCAACTCGCGCCGCACCTGATAAAGCTCGGCCATCTGGTTGTGATCCAGCGAGGCCACGATCATCGACCGCCCGTCGCGTTCCAGCAGCGACTGGGTCTCGAGCCGTTGCAGCGCCTCACGGATGGGTGTGCGTGACACTCCGAACCGCTCCGCCAACTCGCTTTCCACCAGCCGGTCGCCAGGCTTGTAGATGCCGCTATCGATGGCTTCGAGGATCAGGTGATAGGCGTCTTTCTGCGCCGGGCGGCTCTGGCTCATCTGTTTCTTGTCTCCCTGTTCCATCCTGTCTAGCCGCCGCCTGCCCCACGGATCAAGTGCGGGCGTTGAAATGAGGGAGGATCTGGCCTAAGTCCAGGCCATGGTGCGCGATGCTTTCTCTCATGTGACGACCTGGGTGTTCGATCTCGACAACACCCTCTATCCGCCCGCGATGCGGCTCTTCGACCAGATCGAAGTGCGGATGACCGCCTATGTGATGGAGGCGCTCGGCATCACCCGGGCCGAGGCCGACCGCCTGCGCGCGCAGTACTGGCGGCAATACGGCACAACGCTCGCCGGGCTGATGCGCGAACACGGGCTTGACCCCGATCCCTATCTGGTGGCGGTGCATGAGGTGGATATGAGCCACATGACACCCGACCCGGCGCTGGCCGGGCATATCCGCGCGCTTCCCGGCCGCCGCATCGTCTATACCAACGGTTCGGCCCCCTATGCCGAACGGGTGCTGGCCGCGCGCGGGCTGACTGGCCTATTCGATGCCATCTATGGTGTCGAACATGCAGGCTACCGGCCCAAGCCCGAGCGCGCGGCATTCGAAGAGGTGTTCACCCGCGATGGCGTGATCCCCGAGCGCGCCGCCATGTTCGAGGACGACCCCCGCAACCTGAGCGCCCCGCACGAGATGGGGATGCGCACCGTGCATGTGGCCCCCGATCCGCATCCGGCCGACCATATTCATCACCACACCGACGATCTGACCGGCTTTCTCTCCCGGCTGACCTGACGGCGCTCAGTGCCCGTCGCCCAGCACGGGCAGGAACCCGCCGCTTTCGGGGTCGCGTTGCATCTCGTAATAGAACCAGCGCCGGTGCGCGGGCGCTTTTTCCTTACGAAAAGCGATCACCGCGTCGCGCCCGTCGGTGCGCAGGTTGATGGCCCCATAGACGCCCACGTTGCGGCGAAACACTTCGTCCAGCAGTTTGCGCTTGGCCGCACGCATCTCGGTCAGCGCTGCTGCATCCGCCGTCGCACCCTTGGCCAGCTCGGCCTCGATCCGCCCGTTCAGCCGGTCGAGCGCCGGGCGCAGGTCATCGCGCTCGCGCTCGCGGGTCGAGCGCAGGAGTTCAGTGGACAGGATCAACGGCCGCGCCCCGGCGCCGGTCTTACCCAACAGCCCAAGAAGGTCGGGGCGCGGATGCACATGCCCCTCCTCATCGCCCGAGGACACAACATAGGCTGCCGGATGGGCGGCGAACAGAAACTCTTCGGTCACATCGGACGAGCCATGATGGCAGGTCTTCATCAGATCGACGCCGAACCGCTCGGCGGCAGCCGTGATCGCATCGGGCCTGGCGATCGCCTCCAGTTCGGTCTCGGTCGCCGTCAGCGGCGCCGAGACCGGTACGCCGCCATAATGCTGCATCAGAAAGCACTCGGCCGACGTGTTCAGATCGCCGCCGAACAGCACCCGGAACCCGTTGAAATCCAGCCGCAACAACACCGAATGGCCGTTCTTGGTCTTGCCATCATCCATCGACCGCGAGGTCGGCCTGTCGCCAAAGGCGCGCAGGCGCGGCTGTCCCGCGGCATCGGGTTCAACCACAGGCCCCAGCACCTCGATGGTCACCAGCCCGCCGTCAGCAGGGGCAAACCCCGGCAGCCAGGCGCGCCCGTCCTCCTGCACCGCATGGGCGGTGGTCAGCGCGGTGACCGGGCCGATCCGATCCGTTTCCAGCGCGGTCTGCATCAGGCGGGGGTACTGCTTGCCCCCGCGCCGCACGGGATCGGACAACAGCGCCCGCATCTGTGCGTCGGTCTCCACGATATCGGTCAGATAACCGCCTTGTTCGGGCCCCAGCAGATCGTCGCCCACCCGCTCGACCAGCCCGCTGTGATAGACATGCTCGATCCGCAGGCGGCGGTTCTCGAAGATCGGCTGGAAACCGCGATAGTGATCGGCATCCGGGTGGGTGACGATGGCGGCGTGGATCTGGCCCGAATTGTCGAAATCGCGGAACCGCCAGTTGAGAAACCCGTTGGTGTTGCGCCCGATCCCGGCATCGATCACCATCACGCGCGGCGGGTGGTGATGGCCCGGTTCGGTCACGATACAGGCATCGCCCTGGCCGATGTCGAGAAAGATCAGCTCCAGCACCCGCTCCTCCTGCAACTCGGCGCGTTTCATCAGATAGGGTTTCTTGCCATAGCGGACATGGGTCCAGGTGGCATCGAGCGGATCGCGGACATCGATCCAGTCTCCCCAAAGCACCTGTTTCACCTTGCGGCGACTGGTTTTGCCGTTCTTTTCAATATCGCGGTAAAGGTAGCTGACCGGACCGCGCGCATATTTCAGCGTCATAGGAAATCTCCGCCCTCAATACAATTCCCGGATGATAGCACAAAAGCAGAGTCGCCGCGCATCTCTGCTCCGCTCGGCGCGATCAGCGGCACCGCGCCGCAGGGGATGCGGCATCGCGTTGCACTGCGGCAAAAGGTGACCTTTGGACTCAGGTTCCAACACCTATCTGCCCCCTGACAGATATCAAAAAGGACCTAAGATGAGCGCCATCGACCTGCCCCGCGACCTGCCCCTGGGCCAGCGCCTGCTGTTTTCTGTTCCCCTGCTGGGCCGCATCGCCAAAGAAGTGACCTATGGCGACAGCGACAACATCTATTACGCCATCGCCGCCGGGCTCAGCCTGTGGGGCATCGCCATCCTGCTCTTTGGAATCCCCGGCCTCTATATCCCGGCGCTGGCGCTGGTGCCGGTGATCTGGACGCTCTTGATCCTGATTAGCCGCGGCTGAGACCACCGGACAGGATGTCGCTTGGCACCCTGACGCGATCCGGCATAGGGTGCCGCGCAACAGACGGAGCCTGCCCATGCAAGAGAGCTGCGACATCCTGATTTCCGGCGGCGGCATCGCCGGGCTGACTGCGGCGGCGGCCTTTGGCAGCGCCGGGTTCTCGGTGATCTGTGTCGACCCCGCCCCGCCGGTGACCGAACGCGACGTGGACGGATCGGACCTGCGCACCACCGCATTCCTGCAACCGGCGCAAGTGCTGCTGGAAAACTGCGGCCTTTGGACCAGACTGGCCGATCATGCCGCCCCCTTACAGATCATGCGCATCGTCGATGCGGGCGGCGAGGTGCCCGAACCGCGCGTGGTGCGCGATTTCAACGCCGCCGATCTGAGCGACAAGCCCTTTGGCTGGAACCTGCCCAACTGGCTGCTGCGGCGCGAGATGGTGGCACGGCTGGCCGAGCTGCCCAATGTGGATTTCCGCCCCGGCACCGCCACCACCAGCCTGTTCACACGCACCTCCGAGGCCCGCGTGGGGCTGAGCGACGGGTCCCGCGTGACCTGCAGGCTGGTGCTGGCCGCCGACGGGCGCAACTCGCCCATGCGCGAGGCGGCGGGGATCGGGGTGAAGACCACCCGCTACGGGCAAAAGGCGCTGGCCTTTGCCGTCACCCACCCGATTGCGCATCAGAATGTCTCGACCGAGATCCACCGCTCGGGCGGGCCCTTCACGCTGGTACCCCTGCCCGATTGGCAGGGGCAGCCCTCGTCCGCCGTGGTCTGGATGGAGCGGGGGCCGCGCGCATTGGAACTCTTCGAAATGCAACCCGAGACGTTTGAAGCGGCGATGACGGAACGGTCCTGCGGCCTCTTCGGGCCGCTGAAACTGGCCTCGCGCCGGACCATCTGGCCGATCATCAGCCAATCGGCAGAGCGGCTCTCGGGCGAGCGAATCGCGCTGATGGCCGAGGCGGCGCATGTGGTGCCGCCCATCGGCGCCCAGGGGTTGAACATGTCGCTGGGCGACCTGCGCACATTGCTGGAGCTGGCACAGGCCCGGCCCGAAGGTCTGGGCGATGACCAGATGCTGGCCGCCTATCACAAGGCCCGACGCGCCGAGATTGAGCTGCGGGTGAAGGGCATCGACCTGCTCAATCGCGCCTCGATGGTCGAGGCACGCCCCTTGCGGGACGCGCGCGCGATGGGGCTGAATGCGCTCTATTGGCTGGCGCCGATCCGCCGGACCCTGATGCAGATGGGTCTGGGCGTGCGGTGAGCCCCGGGGCGCTGCCCCGGACCCCGGAGTATTTCGACCAGAAAGAAGCCAGAGTCAGAGCATCTGGTCGAGCACGCGTTTCAGCCGGTCAATCGTACCGTCGACATCATAGAGCTTGTCGAGACCGAAGAGACCCAGCCGGAAGGTGCGGAAATCGGCCGGTTCGTCGCATTGCAACGGTACCCCGGCCGCGATCTGCATACCCAGGGCCGCGAATTTTTTGCCGTTCTGGATATCGGGGTCGCTGGTATAGCTCACCACCACGCCCGGGGCGCCGAACCCTTCGGCGGCGACCGAAACGATGCCCTTGCCCTTGAGCAGCGCACGCACCCCGTTGCCCAGCGCCCATTGCGCCTCGCGCAGTTTGTCGAATCCATAATCGCGGGTTTCGGCCATGGTGTCGCGGAAGGCGCGCAGCGCATCGGTGGGCATGGTGGCGTGATAGGCATGCCCACCACCCTCGTAGGCCTTCATGATGTCGCGCCATTTCTTCAGGTCGACGGCGAAACTGTCCGACTGCGTCTCGGCCAGCCGTGCCTCTCCGCGCTCGGACAGCATCACCAGACCGGCGCAGGGCGAGGCGCTCCAGCCCTTTTGCGGCGCCGAGATCAGTACGTCGACGCCGGTCGCCTTCATGTCGACCCAGACGCAGCCCGAGGCGATACAATCGAGCACCATCAGCGCGCCCACCTCATGCGCGGCGGCCGCCATGGCGGTGATGTAATCGTCGGGCAGGATCACCCCGGCGGCGGTTTCCACATGCGGGGCAAAGACCACATCGGGTTTCTGCTCACGGATGGCCGCCACGACATCCTCGATCGGGGCCGGAGCGAAGGGAGCGGTGCTTTCATTACCGCTGCGGCGTGCCTTCATCACCGTTGTTTCGGCGGTCAGGCCGCCGGATTCGATGATCTGGCTCCAGCGGTACGAGAACCAGCCGTTGCGCACCACCAGCACCCGCGCACCCCTGGCGAACTGGCGCGCGACCGCCTCCATCGCAAAAGTGCCACCGCCGGGAATGATAGCTGCGCCATCGGCATTGTAGACCCCGCGCAACATCTCGGAGATGTCACGCACCACCTGCTGAAAACTGGCCGACATATGATTGAGCGAGCGGTCGGTAAAAACGACGGAGAACTCTTCGAGCCCGTTGGGATCGACGGTATCAAGCAGGGCGGGCATGGGCATATCCTTTTGAGGTTTACCCAAAGACTACCCGCCCCGGTCCCAAGGTAAAGGGGCCAATTCACCTTCATTCCGCGGCAAGTACTCCGGGGTGAATTGGCCGCAGGCCAAGAGGGGCAGAGCCCCTCCCCCGTTACAGGATCGCCGGAAGGTCCAGCCCATGTTCGCGGGCACAGTCGCGGGCGATGTCATAGCCCGCATCGGCATGCCGCATGACGCCGGTTGCGGGGTCGTTCCACAACACGTTGCCGATGCGGCGGTCGGCGTCTGCGGTCCCGTCGCAGCAGATCACCATACCGGAATGCTGGGAAAAGCCCATGCCGACGCCGCCGCCATGATGCAGCGACACCCAGGTCGCGCCCGACGCGGTGTTCAACAGCGCATTCAGCAGCGGCCAATCGCTGACCGCGTCCGAGCCGTCTATCATCGCCTCGGTCTCGCGGTTCGGGCTTGCGACCGAGCCGCTGTCCAGATGGTCGCGGCCGATCACGATGGGGGCTTTCAGCTCGCCGTTGCGCACCATCTCGTTAAAGGCAAGCCCCGCCCGGTGCCGGTCGCCGAGACCAATCCAGCAGATCCGCGCCGGCAATCCCTGGAACGCAATCCGTTCCTGCGCCATGTCGAGCCAGCGATGCAGGTGCTCGTTCTCCGGGAACAGCTCCTTCATCTTGGCATCGGTCTTCAGGATATCCTCGGGGTCGCCCGACAGGGCGCACCAGCGGAACGGGCCGATGCCCTTGCAGAACAGCGGGCGGATATAGGCGGGCACAAAACCCGGGAAGGCAAAGGCGTTCTCGAACCCTTCGTCCAGCGCCACCTGGCGGATGTTGTTGCCATAGTCGAGCGTCGGCACGCCCGCGTTCCAGAAGTTCACCATCGCCTCGACATGGGTGCGCATGCTGGCCCGTGCGGCCGCTTCGACCCGTTTCGGGTCGCTCTCGCGGGCCGCGCGCCATTCCGCCATGCTCCAACCCTGCGGCAGATAGCCGTTCAGCGGGTCATGGGCGCTGGTCTGGTCAGTGACGATGTCGGGGCGCATGCCGCCCGCCTGCATCCGGGTATAGATCTCGGGGAAGATATCGGCGGCATTGCCCAAAAGGCCCACCGATTTTGCCTCGCCCGCCTTGGTCCAGCGGTCGATCATCTCAAGCGCCTCGTCCAGTGTCTCGGCCTTCTCATCCAGGTACTTGGTGCGCAGGCGGAAGTCGATCGAATCCGGGTTGCACTCCACGGCCAGACAGCACGCCCCGGCGAACACGGCAGCCAGCGGCTGCGCGCCCCCCATACCGCCAAGCCCCCCGGTCAGGATCCATTTGCCGGTCAGGTCACCGTTGTAATGCTGGCGTCCGGCCTCGGCAAAGGTCTCGTAAGTTCCCTGCACAATGCCTTGGGTTCCAATGTAAATCCACGATCCGGCGGTCATCTGACCGTACATGGCCAGGCCCTTTTTATCCAGCTCGTTGAAATGGTCCCAAGTGGCCCAATGCGGCACCAGGTTCGAGTTTGCGATCAGTACGCGGGGGGCATCCTTGTGGGTGCGAAAGATGCCTACCGGCTTGCCCGACTGCACCAACAGGGTCTGGTCCTCGTCCAATTCGCGCAGGCTGGCGACAATACGGTCGAAATCCTCCCAGGTGCGCGCGGCCCGGCCGATGCCGCCGTATACCACCAGTTCATGCGGGTTTTCGGCCACGTCGGGATGCAGGTTGTTCATCAGCATCCGCATCGGCGCCTCGGTTAGCCAGCTTTTGGCGGTGATCTCGGTACCGGTGGCGGGATAGATGTCGCGGGTATTCTTGCGGGGATCGGTCATGCCGGCCTCCATTCTGTGAGCAGGGTCAGGATCTGGGTGAGATGGGCGCGCAGGCGGTCTGCGCGATCGGGCAGATAGGTCCAGGGCGCGGCCTCGGTCATATAGGTGGATTGCGCCAGTTCCATCTGGATGACGTGTTGCCCTTCGGCCGGGCGACCATAGTGGCGGGTGGTCCAGCCACCCTTGAAGCGACCGTTGAGGATGTGCGTGTAACCCTCTGTATTGGAACAAACTTTCAACACGCCACATTCGATCTCCGCAGCGCAGGTGGTGCCCTCGTTCGTGCCGATGTTGAAGTCGGGCAAGGTGCCCTCGAACAGGAACGGGATATGGCTGCGGATTGAGTGGCAGTCGTAGAGCACCGCAAATCCGTGGATCGCTCGCACCCGCTCCATCTCGGCCGTCAACGCCGCATGATAGGGCGCGTGCCAGGCGTCGCGACGGTGCGCGATCTCGGCGGCGTCGGGTTCCTGCCCCGCGCGCCAGATCGGGTTTCCATCAAAATCGGTCAGCGGGCAGAGCGTGGTGGTGTTCTGACCGGGATAGAGGCTGACCCCGTCAGGGTCGCGGTTCACGTCGATCACATAGCGATGCACGGTAGTGCGCACCGTCGTTGCCGGGACCAGCTCCGCGTAAAGGTCGTGAATGTGCCAATCGGTATCGGCCAGCGCGCGGCCGGTGTCGTTCAGCCGTCCGGCAATTCCGTCGGGCAGATCGGTGCCGGTATGCGGCAGGCCCAGCACCAGCGGGCTGTCGGCGCGGGTAACCTCGATCATGCCGCCACCTCCATCCCAGCCACACGCGCGATATCGCCGTCACGCACCATGGCGGCGGCGGTCTCGATATCGGGCGCCAGATAGCGGTCTTCGGCCAGCGTCGGCACATGGGCGCGCAGATGGGCGATCACCGCCTGCAACCGCTCCGACGTGACCAGCGGCGCGCGGGCCTCGATCCCCTGTGCGGCACACAACAGCTCGACCCCCAGGATCACCGACAGATTGTCGGTCATCCGGCGCAGGCGCAGCGCGCCATGCGCGGCCATGCTGACATGATCTTCCTGGTTGGCCGAGGTCGGGGTCGAATCGGTCACGCAGGGGTTGGCCAGATGCTTGTTTTCGCTCATCAGCGCCGCCGTCGTCACCTCGGCGATCATGAAGCCCGAGTTCAGCCCCGGATCGGGGGTCAGGAACGGCGGCAGATCGTGGCTCAGCGTCGGGTCGACCATCAGCGCCACCCGGCGCTGCGCGATGGCGCCGATCTCGGCCACGGCCAGCGCGATCTGGTCGGCGGCAAAGCCCACGTATTCGGCGTGGAAGTTGCCGCCCGAGACGATCTCGCCCCGCTCAACCAGAACCAGCGGGTTGTCGGTGACCGCGTTGGCCTCGATCTCGAGCGTGCGCGCCGCCATGCGCAGCACATCCAGCGCCGCGCCCACGACCTGAGGCTGGCAGCGAATGCAATAGGGATCCTGTACGCGGGTATCGCCCTCGCGATGGCTCTCGCGGATTTCCGAGCCTTTCATCAGCTTGCGCATCCCGCGCGCCACGTCGATCTGGCCCGCATGGCCGCGCAGGGCGTGGATCTCGGGCACCAGCGGCGCGGTCGAACCCATAATGGCGTCAGTCGAGAGCGCGGCGATGACCATTGACGCCTCGGCCATGCGCCAGGCGTCGAACAGGCCCGCCAGCGCGTTGGCGGTGGAAAACTGGGTGCCGTTGATCAGGCCCAGCCCCTCTTTCGGGCCCAGCACGACCGGGGTCAGCCCGGCCTCGGTCAGCGCCTTTTCCGCGGCCATGCGGCGGCCCTGAAACATCGCCTCTCCGGCGCCGATCATCGCCGCCGTCATATGCGCCAGCGGGGCCAGATCTCCCGAGGCCCCGACCGAGCCCTGCTCGGGCACCACCGGGATCACGCCGCGCTCCAGCATCGCCTCGATCAGCTCGATCACCTGCCAGCGCACGCCCGAGGCGCCCCGGCCCAGCGACAAAAGCTTCAGCACCATCATCAATCGCGTGCGCGATTCGGACAGGGGCTGGCCGACACCACAGCAATGGCTGAGGATCAGGTTGCGTTGCAGGGTGGCGGTATCCTTGGCCGCGATCTTGGTCGAGGCGAGCTTTCCGAAACCGGTGTTGATACCATAGACGGCCGCTTCTCCCGCGGCGGCCTTGGCTACCATGGCGGCGGCGGCATCGACGCCCGCGCGCGCCGTGGGGTCCAGCCGGACGGCCGCGCCGGTACGATAGATGTTGCGGAGCGTGGCCAGGTCGGTGGACCCGGGGCTAAGCGAGATCATTCAGAGCTCTCCGATAAGTCGTTCGTTCAGGGGGTTGAAGCCGATGCGATAGGCCAGCTCGGCCGGTGTCTCGACATCCCAGATGGCAAGATCGGCGCGCAGGCCCGGCGCGATGCGGCCCCGGTCGTCCAGGCCCAATGCGCGGGCGGCGTGACAGGTCACGCCCGCCAGCGCCTCGGCCGGGGTCATTCGGAACAGGGTGCAGCCCATGTTCATGGTCAAGAGCAGCGAGGTCAGCGGCGACGAGCCTGGGTTGCAATCGGTCGCCAGCGCCATCGGCACGCCGTGGGCGCGGAAATGCGCGATGGGCGGCTGTTGCGTTTCCCGGATCGTGTAAAAGGCGCCGGGCAGGATCACCGCGACCGAGCCGCTCGCGGCCAGCGCTTGGGCGTCCTCTTCGGTGGCGTATTCCACGTGATCGACCGACAGCGCGCCATACCGCGCGGCCAGTTGCGTCCCACCCAGATGGCTCAGCTGTTCGGCATGCAGCTTGACCGGCAGGCCCAGTTCGGCAGCAACCCGGAACACGCGCTCGATCTGCGCAGGCGAAAAGGCGATGCCCTCGCAGAACCCGTCCACAGCATCGACCAGCCCTTCGGCATGGGCCGCGCGCAGGGCGGGAATGCAGACCTCGTCGATATAGGCGTCATCGCGCCCCTTGTATTCGGGCGGCGTCGCGTGAGCGCCTAGAAAGGTGGTGCGCACCGTGACCCGCCGCTGCTGGCCCAGCGCGCGGGCGGCGCGCAGCATGGACAGTTCGGTCTCCAGATCCAGCCCGTAGCCCGACTTGATCTCGACGGCCCCTGCCCCTTCGGCAATCAGCGCATCCAGGCGCGGCAACGCTCCGGCTACCAGCGCCTCGGCGCTGGCCGCGCGGGTGGCGCGCACGGTCGAGACGATACCGCCCCCGGCGCGCGCGACCTCTTCATAGGTGGCGCCATTCAGCCGCATCTCGAACTCGGTGGCGCGGTTGCCGCCGAACACCAGATGGGTGTGACAGTCGATCAGCGCCGGCGTCACCAGCCGCCCACCCAGGTCGCGCCGGGGCAAATCCTCGGGCAGCGTCGCGCCTTGCTCCAGCACCTCGGCGATTCGCCCTTCGCGCACCGCCAGCGCCCCGCGCCTCAGGCCGTAACCCGCTGATCCTTCGGTCATTGTCGCCAAATGGGCGTTGATCAGCAGATAATCCAACTTGTCGCCCATCCGCGTCACATCTCCTCTTGCTGGCGGGTAACGTATGTGAGTAATATCATTATGTCTAGACATTAGAGGAAGACATGCAGAGGATTCTCGCGCGCCGCGCCCGCACCGCCGAAGGCTGGCAAGCAGATGTCGCCGTCACGCTCGAAGATGGCCAGATCACCGCCGTTCAAGACGGCCAATCGCACGAGTCCGGCGACGTTCAGGTCGATGTTCTACTGCCTGCCCTGGGCAACCTGCATTCGCACACGTTCCAGCGGGCAATGGCCGGCATGACCGAGCATCGCGCCGCAGGACAGGACAGTTTCTGGACCTGGCGCAGCCTGATGTACCGCTTTGTCGACCAACTGACGCCTGAGGATTACGAGGCGATCGCGGCGCTCACCTTCATGGAGATGATGGAGGCCGGATATGCCGCCGTCGGCGAATTTCACTATGTCCACCACACGCCCGGCGGCACCCCCTACGCGCGCCTGACCGAACTCAGCGACCGGGTCTTTGCCGCGGCAGCCGAAACCGGCATCGGCCTCACCCATCTGCCGGTGCTCTACAGCTGCGGCGGCGCGGGCGAACAGCCGCTCGCAGGCGGCCAGCTCCGCTTTGGCAACGATATCGAACGGTTTGCTACCCTTGTCACCCAGGCCCGGGCGCACGCCGCCCGCGCCCTGCCCTCCGATGCCCGCGTCGGCGTGGCGCCGCACTCGCTGCGCGCGATCTGCCCCGCTGACCTGGCCGAAGCCGTGACCCTGGCCGAGGACAACCCGATCCACATCCATATCGCCGAACAACCCCGCGAGGTCGAGGAGATCAGCACCTGGCTGGGCGCGCGCCCGGTCGACTGGCTCTTGGCCAACGCAGAGGTCGACGCGCAATGGTGCCTGATCCACGCGACCCATATGACCGAGGCCGAAACCGTTGCAATGGCGCGGTCCGGCGCGGTTGCGGGCCTTTGTCCGATCACCGAGGCTAACCTGGGTGACGGCCCGTTCAACGGGCCGCTCTACCTGCAAAACGGTGGCGCCTTCGGGGTCGGATCCGATTCCAACGTCCGCATCGCCCTGGGCGAAGAGCTGCGTACGCTCGAATACTCCCAACGCCTGCATCACCTGCAACGCAACGTGATGATCGCGGGCGAGGGCTCGGTCGGCGCCGCGCTCTACCTTGGCGCGGCCTCAGGTGGGGCGCGGGCACTTGGCCGGAATTCAGGCCGCATCGTGCCCGGTGCGCTGGCCGATCTGGTGGCGATCGACGCCAGCGGCCCGGCGCTCTGCACGCTCGACGGCGACGCGGTGCTTGACGGGCTTTGCTTTTCGGCACCCGACAGGATCGTCACCGACATGTGGTCCGCCGGACGGCACCGGGTCAGGTCTGGCAGACATGTTGAACACGACCAGATCGTCCAGACCTATCAAACCCGGTTACAGGCTCTCCTGTCACGAATATGACACTAGTTAGCGTCAATTCCGCTTTACTCTCGGGCCGAAATCTGGGCAATAACCAACGGAGCTTTTTTCCAGCGAAAGGCTATTGCTGTTGAAGAAACAGATGCGCACCAGTTTTCACGCCGTACGGGACGAGGTGAAACGCCGGATCGAAAGCCGCGTTTGGCCGCAGGGTACCTTGCTGCCGACAGAGGCGGAATTGGCCGAAGAGTTCTGTTGTGCCCGGGCCACGGTCAACCGTGCCCTGCGCGAACTGGCGGATCAGGGTTTTGTCGAGCGTCGCCGCAAAAGCGGCACACGCGTCATGACCGCCCCGATCAAACAGGCGCGGTTCGAGATCGCAATCGTGCGCCACATTGTCGAGGAACAGAATGCCGAATACCGCTATGCTCTGGTCGAGCGCAATGTGACCGAGGCCCCCGCCTGGCTTGCCTCGCAGCTTGGGCTCGAAACCGGCACGCGGGTGCTGCACCTGACGTGCATGCATTACGCCAACAACCGCCCCTTCCAGTTCGAGGAGCGCTGGGTCAACCTCCGCGTCGTGCCTGCCATCGAACAGGCCGACCTGACGAAAATCGGCCCCAACGAATGGCTGCTGAACGCGATCCCCTTCACCGATGCAGAGATTGCCTTTTCCGCAGTGGCCGCCGACAGCAGGCTGGCCGATTTCCTGGCCACCACGCCGGGCACCCCGGTCATGCTGCTGGAACGGACCACCTGGCTCAAGGGCCAGCCGGTGACCTTTGTCCGGATGACCCATCATCCGGGTTACCGGGTTCGCTCGGAGTACTGACCTCTCCTCCCTGCCGTCGCCTGTTTCCGTCGGGGAACAGTGCCGAGCGACACGAGCAACGCCCGCTTGCAGTCGGCAAGTCGCTGCTGGCACGCGTCGCAGAACCGGAGCGTCCGAAACCTTGCCGTTCTCCCCTGTCCGGTATTAACATTTGATGTTTTTCAGGCTTTGCATGACAATAATCGCCAGGGTTTCCAGCCTGCGGTTCGAGGGGAAATTTTGAAAAGACGCCTGTCCACAATCATGGCAGCGGATATCGTCGGCTATTCTGCCCAGATGCAGCGCGACGAGACCGGTACGCTCGACCGGACGACACGGCTGACCACGCTGCTCCAAAGCACAGCGGCCCGACATAATGGGCGCATCTTCAACCGCGCCGGAGACGGCTTTTTCCTGGAATTCTCCAGCCCGGTAGCGGCTGTTCGCTGCGCTTACGAAACTCAGCTCCATCTGGCGGAACCCGTATCGCGCCAGTCCATCGGCCTAGAACTCAGGATCGGGCTGCACCTGGCGGATGTCATCGTCGAAGGTGACGACCTGCTGGGTGACGGCGTGAACATTGCCAGCCGGATCGAAGGGCTGGCAGAACCCGGCACGGTCCTACTCAGCGGCGCGGTGTTCGACTACGCAAAGCGGGGCGCGCAGCTCAAGTTTCAGAAACTTGGTGAAAGGCCTCTCAAGAACATTGAACACACCGTCACGCTCTATACCGTCATTGGCGAGCTCGGCATGCAGAGCCTTGGCACGGCGATGATCGAGGAGCCCCGACTGCCGGAACCTGCACGGAGCGAGCGTTTGGTCAATTCGATTGCAGTCGTTCCTTTCCGAAACCTCAGTAGCGACCCCGACCAGGAATATTTCGCCGAAGGTCTGACCGACGACCTGATCACCGAGTTGGCACGCTTTCCAGATGTGACCGTGATCTCGCGAAATGCCAGCTTTGGTCTAAAGGGCATAGATGCGAATGCACCCGACATCGGACGGAGTCTGGCGGCGCGGTTCTGTCTCGAAGGCGGGGTACGCAAACTTGGGTCACGCGTCCGGATCAGCGCGCATCTGACCGACACGGAATCGAACGAACAGGTCTGGGCGGAACGCGCCGATTGCAGCATGGACGAATTGTTCGATATCCAGGACGACCTTGTGGCCAAGATCGTCTCTTGCGTCGCCGGTCAGATAGAACGGCAGGCCGAGGCACTGGCCCGCCGCAAGCGCCCCAAGGATCTGGAGGCATACGAATGCCTCATTCGCGGCCTGTCTTATCATCGCCTCGGCGGAGTGACCCGGGAAAACGCGGAACAGGCGCTGCGCTGGTTCGACGAGGCGTTGGATCGCGACCCTGGGTTCGGTCGGGCATATGCCTGGCGGGCCTGTGCGCTGGCCACGGTCTCTGAATGGACGGGGGAAGACGTCTGGGACGAGTTGATGCGTGCCGGCAAGCGCGCTATAGAATTGGATGAAACCGACGCCGACAGCCATCGCATCGTCGGATCGCTGGCCTTCTATCAATCAGATTTCGCACTTGCGAAATACCATTTCGACCGCGCGCTGACCCTCAACCCCAGCCATGCCTATGTGGTGGGGCGCACCGGAGAGCTATACAATTTCCTGGGCGATGGAAAAACGGCGCTCACCTATCTTGAACGGGCCAAGATGCTCGATCCGTTCCTGCCGGAATACTGCCGCGAGCTCGAAGCGGTAGCCCACTACGTTCAGGGCGATTTCGAAACCTGCTACCGGGTGGTGGGCGAATTCTCGCGTCTGACCCGGCGGTCCGCAGCTTATCGTGCCGCCGCCGCGACACAATTGAACCAGCCAGAGCGAACACAGACGGCGGCACGCGACCTGTTGATGCTGGATCCGCAGTTCGACGCCGAACAGTTCATCCAGACAGAGTATTACAAGGACCGTGACTTCGCGCACCTTTTGCGCGACCGGATCCGCGATGCGCTGTCAACGGTTTCGGTCCGACTTGCAGGCTAGGTTCAGCCGATCGGCCCAGGCAAGCGCTCCTCGCTCAGCAGAACGTTGGCCTCGACCTCGCCCGCGCCGGGCAAGGTCATGATGCGCCGCCGCAGGATACGTTCAAAATCGCTTAGATCCCGCGCCACCACGCGCAGGCGATAGTCATAAAGGCCCAGCACATGCTCGACCGTCTGCACCTCGGGGATGGCGCTGACGGCGCGTTCGAAATCCTCAAGGCTGACGCGCCCCTTGCGCGCCAGCTTGACACCCAGAAACACGGTCACTCCAAACCCCAGCGCCTCGGCGTTCAGGCGCAGGCGGCGCCCCTTAATCACCCCTGCCTCCTCCAGCCGCCGGATCCGCCGCCAGGTGGCCGGTTGCGACAGACCAAAACGCCGACCCAGCGCGCCCGCGCTTTGGGTCGCGTCCTGAGCCAGCGCGCGCAGCAACTTGTGGTCGAGCTCATCCAGCTCAATCATACCGGCAGCACCTCGTCGCGTTTGAGCCGCGCGATATGCATCAGCGCCTCGATATCGGCGATATGCGGCAGTGTCAGGATGCGGTCGCGATAAAGCTGCTGGTAATGGGCCATGTCGCGGGCAATCACCGACAGGCGCACATCGACCCGGCCCAGAAAGGTCTGGATCTCGATCACCTCGGGCACCTTGCGCGCGGCCTCGATGAAATCGTCAAAGGCGCGCGGCTGGGTCTTGTCGAGCGTAACGCGCAAACTGACCTCGACCGCAAAGCCCAGCGCCGCCCAGTCGATCACCGCCTCCTGCCCCTGGATTATGCCCGCCGCCTGCATCTTCTCGATCCGCCGCCAGCAGACGCCCGAGCTGATCCGGCACCGCTCGGCCAGTTCGGCGGCGCCGAGACTGGGGTCGGCCTGATAATGGCGCAGGATGCGGCGGTCGATATCGTCAAGCATGAATTTTCCACAATCTGCACATCTGACGAATTATCTTTCACCAAATAGGAAAAATCTCAACCCCGATCCTCTCGCAACCTACCGCCGCAACCGCTAGAAACGCGGCAATCGAAACAGAAAGGACCGGCATCATGCGCGTCTATTACGATCGTGACTGCGATATCAACCTGATCAAGGACAAGAAAGTGGCCATCCTGGGCTACGGCTCCCAGGGCCACGCCCACGCGCTGAACCTGCGCGACTCGGGCGCAAAGAACCTCGTCGTCGCCCTGCGCGACGGTTCGGCCTCGGCCAAGAAGGCCGAAGGCGAAGGGCTCAAAGTCATGGGAATCGCCGAAGCGGCTGCCTGGTGCGACGTGATCATGTTCACCATGCCGGACGAACTTCAGGCCGAGACCTACAAGAAATACGTGCATGACAACATCCGTCCCGGCGCGGCCATCGCATTTGCCCACGGGCTGAACGTGCATTTCGGCCTGATCGAGCCGAAAGAAGGCGTCGACGTCATCATGATGGCGCCCAAGGGCCCCGGCCACACCGTGCGCGGCGAATACACCAAGGGCGGCGGCGTGCCCTGCCTGGTCGCGGTTCACACCGACGCCACCGGCAAGGCGCTGGAAATCGGCCTGTCCTATTGCTCCGCCATCGGCGGCGGCCGCTCGGGCATCATCGAGACCAACTTCCGCGAGGAATGCGAAACCGACCTGTTCGGCGAGCAGGCCGTTCTCTGCGGCGGTCTGGTCGAGCTGATCCGTTGCGGGTTTGAGACTCTGGTCGAGGCCGGCTACGCCCCGGAAATGGCCTATTTCGAGTGTCTGCACGAAGTGAAGCTTATCGTCGACCTGATCTACGAAGGCGGCATCGCCAACATGGATTACTCGATTTCGAACACCGCCGAATACGGCCAGTATGTCACTGGCCCGCGCATCCTGCCCTATGAGCAGACCAAGAAAGCCATGAAGGACGTCCTCACCGACATCCAGCAGGGCAAGTTCGTGCGCGACTTCATGCTTGAAAACGCTGTTGGCCAGCCGACGATCAAGGCGTCGCGCCGCGCCAATGACGAACACCAGATCGAGCAGGTCGGCGAGAAACTTCGCGGCATGATGCCCTGGATTTCGGCCGGCAAGATGGTCGACAAGTCCAAGAACTGATCGCCGCATCAGCGGCAGCCGAGGGGCGCGCCACAGGCGCGCCCTTTTGCATTTGTGCACCCCGTCTGTGCAATCGGGGGCCATTGAGCGGCTGTTATGCACACACATATTGCCGCCATGACCCAAAATATCACTGTCACCAGAGAGGGCCTGCCGACCGAGATGCAGGCTCTCCTTCGGGATTACCCACGCGACACATGGCCGGGGCACCCGAATTTCGCCGCCTCCATCGAAAACTGGATGGGTGCACATCATATGTTCCGCGACCTGGCCTGGCTCGTCCGCCGGGACATGGAACGCTTGCTGGACAAGGAGTTGGATGAAGATGTTCACGCAGAACGCTTGGGCCGATTCGGCAATCTGCTGATCGGCAACCTGCATGGCCACCACACGTGGGAAGACCGAAAGTTCTTTCCTGAGCTGCGCGCCGCCGACCGTCGCTTTGCCGAGGGGTTGGACGTGCTGGAATCCGACCATGTCTTGCTGGACGCCCAGCTGGAGAGGTTAAAAACAGCCTCCAACCGACTGATCCAGCTGCAATACCTGGATCCGGCCCAGGCCGATGGCGAAGCCCCCGAAGTGCTGGCCGCCGCCACCGCGATCGAGCACCTGCTCGACCGGCACCTGGCCGATGAAGAGGATCTTGCGGTGCCGATCCTCCTGCATCACAAGCTGCGAGGCTAAACTTCGGCCCGCATCGAACCCTTGCCCATTGACCCCGGTCGCCTGCCGGGGTCATCTGGCGCCGCCTGTCCGAGAGAGACCCAGTGACCCTGACCCCCGACATTACCCGCAAAAGCTGGGCCATGATCGCCACGCTCGGCTTTGTCTGGGGCGGCACCTTTCTGGTCCAGGCAATGGCGTTGGAGACCGCGCCGCCCTTCTGGGTGGCCGCCGGGCGCATCGGCTTTGCCGCGCTGCTCACCGCGCTGGTCTGGCTGGCGCGCGGCGGGCGCATGTTCACCACCGAGGATACCGACTGGCCGACGCTGACCCTGGTTGCGGTCCTCTCCGCCGCCGCGCCATTCATGCTGATCGCCTGGGGCCAGCAATACGTAACCTCCTCCTTTACCGGCGTGTCAATGGCGGCGGTCGCGCTGATCGTGCTGCCAATGGCGCATTTCCTGCTGCCGGGCGAGCGGATGACATGGCGCAAGACCCTGGGCTTTGTCATCGGCTTTGCCGGGATCGTGCTGCTGATCGGCCCGGGCGCCTTCGCCAGCAGCGGCGCGGGCATGGAACCTCTGGGACGTCTCGCCTGCTTGTCGGCGGCGGGTTGCTATGCAACCAGCTCGGTGCTGATGCGGCGGTTACCACCGCTCGACCCGGTGGGCCTTTCTGCGGCGACGCTGCTGATCGGCTCGGCCGTCGTGATCCCGCTGGCGCTGGTCAGCCACGGGCTGCCGCCGAACCCGGGCGGCAAGGGGCTGATGCTGATCGCACTCCTGGGATTGGTGCCGACAGCGGCGGCGAACCTGCTCCGGATCATCGTGGCGCGTACCGCCGGTCCGGTCTTCATGAGCCTGACCAACTACCAGGTCCCGGTCTGGTCGGTACTCTTGGGCGCCCTGGTGCTGGGCGAGCCGTTGCCGCCCACCCTGCTCTGGGCGCTTTTGATGATCCTGACCGGCGTCGCGCTCAGCCAATATGGCGCGCTGCGGCGGTTGTTCACCGGCCGTTAACGCCACCCTCGATTCATTTCGCGAATAATACTCCGGGGGGCGCACCCGCGCGGCTGGGCAGCGCCTCCTAGGCCGGCGCGGACACCGCGTCGGCCACCGCTTCGACCACGCTATCGACGGTGCGGACAAGCAGCGACTCATCCTCGCATTCGGCCATCACCCGGATCAGCGGTTCGGTCCCCGATTTGCGGATGAGCAACCGGCCCGAGCCTTTGAGCGCCACCTCGGCCTCGGCAATCGCCCGTTGCACCGGCGCCATCTCCAGCGGCGCCTGCCCGGCGGCATAGCGCACGTTTTTCAAAAGTTGCGGCACCGGCGCGAATTGCCGCGCCAACGCGCTGGCAGGCTGGCCCGAGCGCACCATCTCGGCCAGGAAATGCAACCCTGCCATCAGCCCGTCGCCGGTGGTGGCAAAGTCGCTCATCACGATATGACCCGATTGCTCGCCGCCCAGGTTGAACCCGCCCTCTCGCATCCGCTCGACCACGTAGCGGTCGCCAACGGCGGTGCGCTCCAGCCCGATCCCCTGCCCGGCCAGAAACCGTTCCAGCCCCAGGTTCGACATTACCGTCGCCACCAGCGCGCCGCCTTTCAGCTGCCCATCAGCCGCCCAGCGCGCAGCCAGCAGCGCCATCAACTGGTCGCCATCGGCGGGGGTGCCGGTCTCGTCAATCACGATCACCCGGTCCGCATCGCCATCCAGCGCGATGCCGACATGGGCGCCGTGCGCCACAACCTGTTCGGCCGCCGTCTGCGGATGGGTCGAGCCGCAGCCGCGATTGATATTCAGACCATCCGGCGCGACGCCCACCGAGATCACATCGGCGCCCAGCTCCCACAGGACCTCGGGCGCGGCGCGGTGGGCCGCGCCATTGGCGCAATCGACCACCACCTTGAGCCCATCAAGTCGCAGATCGCGCGGCAGCGAGGATTTCACCCGCTCGCCATAGCGGAACCGCGCGTCATCCACCCGCTTGGCGCGGCCGATATTCTGCGCCTGCGCCGGGAGCACGCCCTCTTCGATCAGCGCCTCGATCTCAATCTCGGCCTGGTCGGACAGCTTGAACCCGTCAGGACCAAAGAACTTGATGCCGTTGTCCTCGGCCGGGTTGTGGCTGGCCGAGATCATCACTCCCAGATCGGCCCGCATCGAGCGGGTCATCAACCCCACGGCGGGAGTCGGCACTGGCCCCAGCAGCAGCACGTTCATTCCGGTCGATGTCAACCCGGCGGTCAGCGCGCTTTCCAACATATAACCCGACAGGCGGGTGTCCTTGCCAATCACCACTCGGTGCACACCGCTTGCGTCGCGGCGGAAATAGCGACCCACTGCAGCCCCGATCCTCAGCGCCATCTCGGCGGTCATCGGGTGGGTATTGGCGGTGCCCCGCACCCCGTCGGTTCCGAAAAGCTTGCGCATCGCTGCCTCGCTGTCGTTCTGATTCTGTAGTCAGCAGCTTTAGCGGACCGCAGCCCAAAGACGCAAGGCCTGCGCGGTTTCGGCCACATCATGGACCCGCAAAATCTGGACGCCCTGCGCAAGTCCGGACAATCCAACAGAAATCGAGCCCGGCGCACGCGCCTCGGCCAGCGGTTCCCTGCCGATGGTGCCGATGAACCGCTTGCGCGAGACCCCCAGCAGGATCGCACAGCCGATACCGTGGAACAGCGACAGGTTCCGCAAAAGCGCCAGGTTATGCGCCTGTGTCTTGCCAAACCCGATGCCCGGGTCGATCACGATCTGACCGCGCGCCAGACCCGCCGCCGCCAGCCTGTCCACCTGCGCCGACAGGAAATCGTAGACGTCGAGCAATACGTTGTCGTAGTGCGGATCTTGCTGCATGGTCGCCGGATCGCCCTGCGCATGCATGATGCAGACCGGTGTGCCGGTGTCGGCGCAGAGCGGCGCCAGCCCGGCGTCAAAGGTAAAACCCGACACGTCGTTGACCAGGCTCGCACCGGCGGCCAGCGCCGCCTCGGCCACCGCTGCCTTGCGGGTGTCGATGGAAATCGCGGTGCCGGTCTCGGCCCGGATTGCCTCGATCACCGGCTCGATACGGCGGATTTCCTCGTCGACCGGCACTTCGATGGCGCCGGGGCGGGTGGACTCTCCGCCAATATCCAGCAGCGAGACGCCCTGCTCCACCATCGACAGCGCGGCTTGCACGGCGTCGGCCACACCATAGTGCCGCCCGCCATCCGAGAAACTGTCGGGCGTGACGTTCAGGATACCCATCAGATGCGGGCGGGCCATGTCGAGCCCGGCAATGGCGTCGCGCGCCCCGGTCAACCGCTCCAGCCACGGCGCAGGAATCCCCGCGACCGGAACAACTTCGGTTGCTCCGTCACGGGACAGGTGTTCGGCATGGGTGAACCACAACTCGCCACCACCCAGCGGCACTGCATCCTTGGGCCGTGCCGCGCCCTGGTGCACCAGCGGTCGGAAATAGTCGCTCACAGGTCGGCTTGCTCCACCGGCACCGCGCGCAGCGGCACGCCGGCTTGGGCAGGCAGCGCCGCGCCGATCACCAGCATTTCGCCCGCCTCGAATGTGGCGGCGAACCAGGCGGCCAACGCCACTGCGTCCGAGGGCTTGGCCGAGGGGCCATCGACCGCGTCCAGCACGATCTTGGACGGCGCCCAGACGCAGATCTGGCCGTTCTTCATCGCCCAGTCCAGCTCGGTCCGGGTCGACACCACCTTGCAACGGTGATCCTTCGCCGCCAGCCGCCAGGCATTCTGTTCGATCGCCAGCAGGTCGATCCGACGCTGGGTCATCGCGTGCCCGGTCTGCGGCACCGCCAGAGCCGAGGCTCCGACACAGATGATCAGCGGCCGGTCGCGATGTTCCAGCTGGTCGATCCAGCCCTTGAGGTGCCCCGAGTCTATCGCCGCGTTCGACAGATAGACCAGGCGCGGATGCGGGCGCAGATCCTCGGTCTGGTCCACGTGCAGCTTGTCGCGGCCGCGCACGATTTCGACCCCCAGCGCACCGGGGCCGCGATCCAGCTTCTCGATGCGGACAAAGGCCCGCACTGCCTGCGGCTCGTGCAGGATCAGTTCCGCTACCCGCTCGGCCAGGGTTTCGAGCAGGTTTAGCCGCTCTTCGGCCAGGGCGCGGGCAATCGCCTCGGTCACACGGTCATAGGACAGGATCCGGTCCACGTCGTCGTCGATGGGACCGGTCAGCGGCATCACCTCGACCACCACGTTGAAACAGATGCGCTGGGTGGTGCCACGTTCGGCCTGAAAGGCACCAATCTCGACCGCGACCACATGGTCGCGCAATGAGATCCGGTCAAGCGGACCGCGTGTCGCCGTCGCCTCGGACCGCTCCGAGGGATGGGCAAAGGCGAGGCGGATTTCGGAACTCATCTGGCGGGCCTTTCCGGGGTCATGTCAATTTGGCCCTCAATAGGCGCTTTCGCCGTCCATAATATGACGACATACGCCATGCCGGCAACCGAATGCGGCATCAGGTGACGCGAAACCAGCTTGTCATGCCCGACATGGCGTGGCCCAGCATGTGACAATGCAAAAGCCACTTGCCCGGATTGTCCGCCGCCAGCGCGATCTGCCGGGTTTCGCCCGGCGGCACCAGCACAGTATCGCGCCAGGGGCCCGGTTCGCCATTTGCCCCGATCAGGCGGAAATGGTGGCCATGCAGATGCATGCCATGGTCGAAACCCGTATCGTTGACAAAGGCGATGCGATGCAGGCTGCCGCGCGCGGCGTCGAGGAACGGGGCCTCGGGCCGGTCGGCCCGGCCATTGAGCGCCCAGAACTTGCCCAGTTGCGCCAGTTCCCGCCCGCCCATCTCGGTTTCGCCCAGCAGGGCGCGGTCGAGCCAGCGCATCGCCCCGCCCTGAAGGCGCATCTCATGCAGCGGCGCCGCCGCAAGATCGCCAATCTCGGGCAGCGGATTGGGCGGCAGCGCTTCGGGCGCGCCCCGGCGCACCCGCGCCGCCTGCCCGCTCACGTCGAACCGGCACAGACCATAGCCGCCATCACGCTCGACACTCAGCAGGCTGGCCGCCGCACTGTTCTCGGCAGTGACGTCCACGAACAGGTCGGCCCGCTGCGCCGGGGCCAGCGGAAAGGCACCGCTAACAGGCAGCGGTGCCTCCAACGGCATCCCGTCCAGCGCCACGATCCAGCCCTCCAGCCCGTCCAGCCCGACCTCAAGCACCCGCGCATTGGCAGCATTGACCAGTCGCAGACGCAACCGCTCGCCCTGTCCCGCCTCGAAGGCCGGATCAAACTGGCCATTCACAGTGAGCAGGTTGCCAAACCGCCCGGCATGGCTCAGGTCATGGCCGTTGTCGAAATTCCCGTCGATAGCGGCGGTTTCCGGGTCAAGCCGCCAGTCATCCAGCATCAGCACTATATCGCGGTCGATATCGGGGGCCTGCGGCTCCTCCACGATCAGCGGCCCATATAGGCCGCGCGCCACCTGCTCCATCGAGCGGTTGTGCGAGTGGTACCAATAGGTACCGGCATCCGGCACGTGGAAATCATAGTCGAAACTGTCACCCTGCGGCACCGCCTCCTGCGTCAGGCCGGGCACACCATCCATCGCGTTGTCGATGCGGATGCCATGCCAGTGCACTGCCGTCGGTTGCGGTAATTTATTGACCAGTCGGCGGGAAACCCTGCCGCCCTGCGCGACCCGGATTTCGGGGCCGGGGGCGCCGCCGCCATAGCTCCAGATCGCGGTGTCCGGATATCCCTCGGGCGCGATCTGCTGGCGGCTCTCAGTCGCAACCAACTCGGGCATGGCGGCAAAGGCGCGGAGCGGCGACAATGCCAGTGCTGCGCCAGCTGTCAGAACCTGTCTACGGGTGAATGTCATCGCGGGCCTCCCTGACCCGCAATATAGACGCGCTTTGCGCCTCTGCCAGCAGGCTTCCCGCGCGGGTGCGTCAATCGGTTCCGAACCGACCCGATCAGTTGCTGGCGGTGCGCTGACCCGGGCTGTAGAACACGTGAACGCCGATCTTGGCAGTCTGGGTGAACCGCCGCGACCAACTGGGGCGCACGGCAGTGGTGTGATAATACGTGGCGCCGCCGGTCAACTCCTCGGACACCCCGTCCAGCGCCAGCCGGGCCACCTTGGCCACCCGCTCATAGGCGGCTTTCTCGGCGATCACATCCTTGCGCCCATCGCAGGTATAGGTGAACTGGCATTGGTACTTGCGACCCGTCCCCTGCTTGATCACTCCACAGGGGGTGTCTGGAAAACGCTCGCTCTGGACCCGGTTCAGGATCACTTCGGCAACCGCGAACTGCCCTTTGACCGTCTCGCCACGTGCCTCGAAATACAGCGCCTCGGCCAGACAGGCCCATTGCTCGCCGCCTTGCGCCTTGGGTTGCTCGTCGATCCAGGTCCGCGAGAACGATACTTCGACCGGACCCGCGTCGGGTTGTGGCCGGAAGGCGTTCAGATAGTCGCGAAACCGCTTGCCCTTCGGTGCAGAATCAGCGGATTTATCCACAACCTGACGCTCTGGCCCCCGATCCGCCAGGGAAACATTCGGCACCGTGATGGCAGCCGACAGCAAGGCTGTCAGTAGAAATCGTTTCATATCCAAAACCCCCACACAAGGCGACCGTGCCGGTTCCTCCCCAGTCGACACAGAGGTGCCCATACCTCAGACTCTCGCAAAGGTCCAGTTTTAGAGAATTTGCAAGGGTCAATCGCCCGAAAACGCAGAGATTTTTCGAGCGCTGAATCGCTACATCACCACTATATCTAGGGGATAGACCGCGAATTACACACCAAGTTTATCCGAGATGGCCAATTGTGCCGCAGCCAGGCGCGCGACCGGAACACGGAAGGGGGAACACGACACATAGTCAAATCCAGCAGCCCGGCAAAAAGCGATTGATTCGGGGTTGCCACCATGCTCGCCACAGACTGAAACGGTTACTTCAGGTTTGGCTCGCCGACCACGTTCCACCCCCAGTTTCAACAGTTCGCCCACACCATCCTGGTCCAGCACGTGGAACGGATCTTCGGTGAACACCCCTTGCCGGACATAGGCCGACATGAACCGGCCGGCGTCGTCCCGCGACAGGCCATAGGTCATCTGCGTCAGGTCGTTGGTGCCAAAACTCAGGAACGAGGCGCAATGCGCAATCTCGTCGGCGCGCAGGCAGGCGCGCGGCGTCTCGACCATCACGCCAAGACGATAGTCGAACTCCTGCCCCCGCTCCGAGGCCACCGCCGCCGCCACCGCATCGATGCGCGCCTTGACCAGTTCCACCTCCCGCTTGGCCGACACCAGCGGGATCATCACCTCGGGCACCACCGGTTCGCCCTTGCGGCTGGCCTCCAGCGTCGCCTCGAAGATGGCGCGCGCCTGCATGTCGTAGATTTCAGGCACGGTCACGCCCAGACGCACGCCGCGCAGCCCCAGCATGGGGTTGTACTCGCTCATCGCCTCAACCCGGCGGGTCACGTCGCTGACCGGAATATCCAGCGCCTCGGCCAGCTCGCGCTGACCGGCGCGCGTGGTGGGAAGGAACTCGTGCAGCGGCGGATCGAACAGACGGATACAGACCGGCTTGCCCTCCATGATGCGGAAGAGCTGCACAAAATCCTTGCGCTGCATCGGCAACAGCCGCTCCAGCACGGCCTTGCGCCCCGCAGGCGTGGCGGCAAAGATCATCTCGCGCATCACCGTCAGCCTGCCCGGTTCAAAGAACATGTGCTCGGTCCGGCACAGCCCGATCCCCTGCGCATCGAAGTTGCGCGCAGTCTGCGCATCGGCGGGCGTGTCGGCATTGGCGCGGATGCCGATATCGCGCTCGGCATCGGCCCAGGCCATCAGCGTCTGGAAACTGTCGTCCAGCGCCGCTTCCATCATCGCGGGCTCGCCCGCCAGCACCTGGCCGGTGCTGCCGTCGATGGTCAGGATGTCGCCGGTACGAAACACCCGCCCGTCGGGCGCCTTGATCATCCGCGTCTTGGTCTGGAATTCCATGTCCGAGGCGCCAACGATACACGGCAGGCCCAGACCGCGCCCGATCACCGCCGCATGGCTGGTCATGCCGCCCCGCTCGGTCAGTACCGCCACGGCGGCATGCATGCCGCGCACATCCTCGGGCGAGGTCTCGCGCCGCACCAGTACGCAGGGTTCCCCCCGCGCGGCGCTGGCCTGCGCCTCGGCCGCGGTGAACACGATCTTGCCCGTGGCAGCCCCCGGGCTGGCTGCGATGCCAGTGGTCAGCACATCGCGCTTGGCCTGCGGGTGCACCTGCCGGTGCAACAGCTCGTTGATCGAATGCGGGTCGATCCGCATCACCGCCTCTTGCGGTGGAATGATGCCGTCCTCGGCCAGCCGCACCGCGATCCGCAGGGCCGCACGCGCACTGCGCGGCACCCGGACGCCGTCGAGAATATGCACATGGCCGTTCTCGATCACAAATTCGACCTGCATTTCCTCGCGCAGTTTTTCACGCATCAGCGCCGCATGCGTCTTGAGCGCGGCAAAGGCCTCGGGCGCCACATCCTCAAGCGAGACACCGCGCGGATCCTTCTCGAGATAAAGCGCCTCGGCCCCTGCCCCCAGGGCGTCGCGCCCCTGGCTCTGGCTCAGGTAACGGCCGGTTATCTGCGGCAGCCCGGTGGCGGGCTCCACCAGTTGCAGCACGCCCGAGCCGCATTCGCCCTGGCCGACGCCCGGGATCATCTCCTGCACAACAAGGCCCAGCCCTGCATCGGCGGGCGCGCCCTTGGCCTGACGCAACAGCCGGGCCGAGGTGCCATCCCAGGCGCGCGCCATCGAGCGCAGCACAGCGGCCAGCTGTTCACCCGGATCCTGCGGGAAACTCTCGTCGGTCTCGTCCTCATAGGCGCGCAAGCTTTGGCGCAGCCCCTCGCGGCCATCGGCCTCGATCTCGTCAAACACATCCGGATCCAGCCGCGCCACGTGAATGGCAAAGGTCTGGACAAAGCGCAGATAAAGCGCCGCTGCCGCCTCGGCCCCCATCTTGTCGCTGAGTTCAACAAAACGGGCATCGTTCATGCCGATGTTCAGCACCGCGCCGGGCCCACCCCAATCGGGATCCTCGGAACTGGGCCGCACGCAAAGCAACGCGGTCGGTTCGAACTGGCTGACAATGGCGGCGATATCGGGCAATTGCCCCCGCGCGATGTCATGCACCGCCGAAAAGGAGAGCGCCACGGTGCGTGGCACCGGCAGGTCGAGCCGCACCAGCCGTTGCAGGCATTTCGCCCGCCCGCCATGGGTGGCGGTTGCCACCGGTGCGATGGCGGTGATCAACGTCGTGTTCGGATTATTCTGCACTGCGGCACCTTTTGGTTTGGGTGCAGAATAAGGGCGTTTGGGGCTGGCGCAAGCGCCATGTGCGCACAGGCGGCACCTGCGGCAACCGGGGAAATGAGTATTTGTGACCAGAAAGAAGCAGCAGGGGGTGCCCGCCCGGCCCCCGTCCGCCTAGTTCAAGTCGCTCAGCCCTCGATACGGGTCAGGTCGGCGGTGCTGGAACAGACCTTGCGGATCTGGCTGAGCAGGTTCAGGCGGTTGCGGCGCACCACCTGATTGTCGGAATTGACCTGCACCTGATCAAAGAAGGCATCGACCGGCGCGCGCAGGGCCGCCATGGCCGTCATGGCGGCGGCAAAATCCTCGGCCTTGAGCGCCGCGTCGATGGTGGACTCTGCCTGCTCCAGCGCGGCAAACAGCGCCTTTTCGCTGTCGGCCTCGGCGAATTTGATATCGGCTCCAAAGGAGTATTCGACCCCGTCCTTCTCCTCGGCCTGGGTCAGGATGTTGTTGGCGCGCTTGAAACCCTGCACCAGGTTCTCGCCATCCTCGGTCGCGATCACCGTGTTGAGCGCACGGGCACGCTTGACCAGCAGGTTGAGGTCGTCGTTGCCCTCCATCGCGATACAGGCGTCGATCACGTCGTGGCGGATGCCCTCGTCGCGCAGGAAGACCTTGAGCCGGTCATGGATGAAGGAAAGCAGGTCGGCGGAAAGATCCGGCACGTCCCCGGCCAGCGCCTCCAATGCGCCCGGATCGCCCAGCTTTTCCTTGATGGTCTCGAATGCAGCGCCAAACACGCCATGATCGGCGATCTCGTCGAGCAGATCCGACAGCGCGGCCGCACCATTGCTGGCGTGGTATTTGTGCCGCACCAGCTGCGCGTCGATGGGTAGATCGAGCGGCAGGCGCAGATCGTTCGTCAGCACCAGCCGGATCACCCCCAGCGCCGCCCGGCGCAGGGCAAACGGGTCTTTCGACCCGGTGGGTTTCTCGTCGATGGCCCAGAAGCCGGTCAGCGTATCCAGCTTGTCGGCCAGCGCCACCGTGACCGAGAGCGGCGCGGTCGGCACGTCGTCCGACGGGCCAAGCGGCGCGTAATGCTCTTGCGCCACCGCGGCGATGGCGGCGTCATGGCCAGCGGCCGCGATGTAATAGCGGCCCATTAACCCCTGAAGTTCGGGGAACTCGAATACCATCTCGGAACTCAGGTCGGCCTTGGCCAGTGTTGCCGCCTGTTCGGCCTGCCCGGCATCCGCGCCGACAACCGGGGCCAGTTCGCGCGCCAGCGCGGCGATGCGGCGGATACGGTCGCCTTGGCTTCCCAGCTTGTTGTGGAAGGTCACGTTTTCCAGCGCGTCCGTCCAGTCGGACATACCCGCATGCGCCACGCGCAAATCGTTGTCCCAGAAGAACTTGGCATCGGCCAGACGCGCCGACAGCACCTTCTGGTTGCCCGCCAGGATGGTGGCGCCGTTATCAGCAGTCTCGCGGTTGGCCACGGTGACAAACCGTTCGATCCGGCCCGTCTTGGGATTGCGGACCGAGAAGAACTTCTGATGCTCGCGCATCGAAGTTTGCAGCACCTCAGCCGGCAGGTCCAGGAACTCTGCCCCGATCTGCCCCATCAGCACCACGGGCCATTCGACCAGGCCCGCGACCTCGGCCAGCAACCCCTTGTCCTCGACCAGCTCCAGCCCGGCGGCAAAGGCCAGGTTCTGGGCGTCGTTCCAGATATGCTCGGCCCGCTCGGCCGGATCCAGCACCACAAAGGCGCGCTTCAGCTTGACCTGATAATCCTCGAACGAGGTGACGGAGAACCGCGCGGGCGCCATGAAACGGTGACCGATGGTGCTGTCGCCCGCCGTGATCCCGTCAATATCGAGCGGTACCACCTCGGCCCCGGCCTCGGTCGTAAGGATGCACAGGATCGACTGCACCGGCCGCACCCAGCGCAAAGACCCCGCGCCCCAGCGCATCGACTTGGGCCAGGGGAAATTGCGGATAGTGTCTTCCAGCACCTCGGCCACGATCGCGGCCGCCGGGCGGCCCGGCTTTTCGATGGTGGCAAAATAGATCGCGCCCTTGGGCGTCTCGCGCTCTTCCAGCTGGTCGCGGGTGATCC
The DNA here is from genome assembly GCF_025673445.1 of Ruegeria marisflavi. Lineage (NCBI taxonomy): Bacteria > Pseudomonadati > Pseudomonadota > Alphaproteobacteria > Rhodobacterales > Roseobacteraceae > Ruegeria > Ruegeria marisflavi. The sequence continues at coordinate 20,260 of NZ_JAOVQN010000026.1, read as the reverse complement.
CGGCGCCGCGCAGGAACCCCTCGACCGCCTGCTCGGGCGCGCCGACCTTGGGGCCCTTGCGTTCTTCACGCAGGGTCGGGCTTGCGTCCAACAGCCCCTCAACCGCCAATGTCAGACGGCGCGGCGTCGTTAGCGCGGCGGCATGGGCATAGGTCAGACCGCTCTCGACCAGACCGTCGGTGATCCGCTTTTTTAGGTCCTCACCGGCACGCGCCTGCATGCGGGCGGGGATTTCCTCGGAAAACAGTTCGATCAGCAGGTCGGGCATAGTCGGTCCTTAGAAATTGACGATCATCTGTATGACGACCGCATTGGCGATATCCACAAAGAAGGCGGATACAAGGGGGAGCACGATAAAGGCAAGAGGCGACGGACCATAGCGCTTGGTCACGGCGGTCATATTTGCAATCGCGGTCGGTGTGGCACCCAACGCAAAGCCGCCGAACCCCGCCGCCAGCACCGCTGCGCGATAACCACCGCCCATTGCACGGAACAACACCAACAGGATGAACCCCATGGCAAACAGCGTCTGAAGCGCGATGATCACCGCCAGCGCCAGGCCGGTCTCGGCAATGGTCCAGAGTTGCAGGCTCATAAGGGACATCGCCAGGAACGCCCCCAGCGCAAATTCCGAGATCAGCGCCAGCGTCGGCGTGCGCGACACGCGCGGGGCGCGCGGAAACAGCGCCGTGCGCAGGTTGCCCACCACGATGGCGGTCAGCAGGCAAGGCACGAAAAGCGGTAGTTTCAGGCCCATCTGGTCGATAGTTTCATGAAGCGCAAAGCCCAGCAGGATCGCCACGTTCAGCGTCAGCAGAACCCGCATCAGCGACTTGTGATCGATCCGGGGCGGCTCCTCGTCCATCTCGTTGGGTAGACCAACGGTCAGTTCCTCATCCGGGCGGTTCGGGGTCAGCTTGCGGCTGTCCACCAGATAAGTGGCGATCGGCCCACCGATCAGCGCCGCGATCACTAGGCCCAGCGTCGCCACCGCGACCCCCAGCTCGGTGGCCGCAGGCAGGCCGGTCACCCGCGCCACCTCGGGCGCCCAGGCGATGGCGGTGCCGTGTCCCCCGATCAGCGCGGCCGAACCGAACAACACCCCCGCCTGTGCCGGAAACCCGAAGATCACTGCGCCCAGCACCCCGATGAGATTCTGCGCCACGATGGTCAGCAGGGTCAGCACCAACAGGATCGCCAGCGGCTTGCCGCCCGCGATCAGATCGCCGAGCCGCGCGTTCAGCCCGATCCCGGTAAAGAACAGCACCAGCAGGAAATCGCGCCCGGTCAGGTCAAAGGCCAGCTCGATACCGAAGCCGGAGTAAAGCCCCAGTACCACCAGCGAGGCCAGCAATCCCCCCGTCACCGGTTCAGGGATGCTGAAACGCTCCAGAAACGGCAGACGGTCGTTGATCCGCACGCCGATCAGATAGACGGCAAGCCCCAAGGTCACGGTCATGAAGGCGGATATGTGCAGCGTCTCTGTCACCTGTCCCGGCCTGTTGCCTCAGTTCTCCGGACGCGGCGGGCATTCTTCGCCGATCACCGTGCCATCATAGGCCTTTTGCCCACAATTGTTCAGCACATGCCATGCATAGCCCCGCCCATCCTCGGTCACGGCGACAATCCGGTCGACGCCATAATGCACGTTCTTGGCCCCCAGATAGGCCCGCGCGCGGCCGCTTTTCAGCGCCTCGTCGATCTGACCTGTATCATAGCAGTCGAACCAGGCCGGCGCGGTCAGCGGCTCGGGGTTCTCGACCGGGGTATAGGCCGCGCTCAGCGCATCGAGATCAAGCGGGGTGGTGAAACAGGCACGATAACGAATGGGGGAACTGTCGGCGTCGATGGCCTGAAACCCCTCATAGGCGATGACCTCCGCCCGGTCGCCGCCCTGTGGCACCAGCGTCACATCCTGCCCCGGGCGCGGCTCGACCTCGAAATAATAGCCGTAGACCTGAAGGTAATACATCGACAGGCCCGCGCTTATGGCGCAGAGCGCCAGCAGAATGACAAGAACTTTGCCGGTCATGTCTCTCTCCTTTTCCCGCTCCGCCGGTACTCACACCGGCAGAATCGGGTCGATTGCCGTCTGCGCCTTGATGTAGGACAGCGCCCCGGGATACCAGCTTTGCCGCGGCTTTTTTGGTGCCTATTCACCGCAACCCGCTCAGATCCAGTCGAGATTGACCTTCGATGGCGAAAACCGAGCGGCCATGCGCGCCTTCAGCGCCCGGAACCTGTCGCGCAGATCGGGAAACTTGCGCTCATGGGTCTCGACCAGCGTCACCCGGATCGGCGCAAAGAGATCCCGCGCGTCCATCTCTTCCAGGATATCCAGCTCCGCCCCCTCGATATCCATTTTCAGCATCGCGATATCGCCGTGTTCGGCGATCAGCCCTTCCAAAAAGGCGGGAAAGTCGACCATCTCGACCTCGATCACGGCGCCCGCATCCGCGCTGATGCCGCGCCCGCCGGGCAGCGTGGTGCTCATCACCGTGTTCTTTTTGGGGTCCTCGCCAAAACTCTCGGACCGCATCAGGCCGATATGGCCCGCCGCGATGCCCGCCGCCTTGTTGTGCAGGATGACGTTGAGCGCGGTCCCGAACCGGCGCTCCAGCAGTGAAAAGGCATAAGGATCGGGTTCGAAACAATGCACGGTGGCGCCGGTCGCCGACAGTACTTCGGTCACGTCGCCCACATTGGCGCCACAGTCGATAACCACGTCGCCCGGCCGCAGCATGGCCGCCGCCCCGGTCATGAACCCCTCACTTTGCGCGGTGCGCACCTGTCGCTTCAGCTGCCGCCGCGCCTTGCGCAGCTTTTCCTCATAGCGCTCGCGCGTCGCCTCTTCCATGGCCCTGCCCCTGCCCTGATGTCCTCAGGCGGCAGCATAGCCCCCGGCGGTCGTCTGCACAAACGCATCCGCGCATTGCTTGGCCAGAGCCCGCACCCGACCGATATAGGCCTGCCGTTCGGTCACCGAGATCACGCCGCGCGCATCCAGCAGGTTGAAGATATGGCTCGCCTTGATGCACTGGTCATAAGCCGGATGCGCCATCACGATGCGCTTGCCGGTCTTGGGGTCGTCATGGGTCTGCGCCAGGATCGCGGCGCATTCGGCCTCGGCCTCTTCGAAATGCCTCAGCAGCACCTCGGTATTGGCCACGTCGAAGTTCCAGCGCGCATACTCCTCTTCGGTCTGCTTGAAGATATCGCCATAGCTCAGCGGAATGGGCGATTGCGGATCGTTGAACGGCATGTCCATCACGTGGTCGATGCCCAGAATATACATCGCCAGACGTTCCAGCCCATAGGTCAGCTCGCCCGAGACCGGCGCGCAGTCATGCCCGCCCACCTGCTGGAAATAGGTGAACTGGCTCACCTCCATCCCGTCGCACCACACCTCCCAGCCAAGCCCCCAGGCACCCAGCGTCGGGCTTTCCCAGTCATCCTCGACAAACCGGATGTCATGCAGCGCCATATCGACGCCGATCGCCTCCAGCGAGCCGAGATACAGCTCTTGCAGGTCGGGCGGGCTCGGTTTGATCAGCACCTGGTACTGGTAATAGTGCTGCAACCGGTTCGGGTTCTCGCCATAGCGCCCGTCGGTCGGACGGCGCGAGGGCTGCACATAGGCGGCGGCCCAGGGCGCGCTGCCCAGCGCGCGCAGCGTCGTGGCCGGGTGAAACGTGCCCGCGCCCACCTCCATGTCATAGGGTTGCAGGATGGCGCAGCCCTTCGAGGCCCAATAGCTTTGCAGCCGCAGGATGATTTCCTGGAAAGAGCGCGGTGCGGTGCGGGTCGTGTCGGTCATCGGGCGGCCTCGGGCGCTGGAAAACGGGTCGCGCCTTTCCTATGCAAGCGGGGGGGCAGCGTCAACGGCGCTTGTGGCGGCACGCCCGCCGCCGCTGCGATGATTGCGCCACACCCGATTTTCCCCTGTAACCGGGCATGGCATTTGCGCCAAATACCTGCATAACCTGCTTCAACGATACGTATTTGAAGGTACGGAACCAAAGAATGACCAGACTGTTTGCTGCAATCCTTTCCCTTGTTTCGCTGTTTTCCTCGCCAGTCTTTGCCCAATCGGACACCGATATCGTCTGGGTCCAGATCGAGGCCCAGCCCAATCTGAGCACCGCCCAGGCGCGGGCACAGTTTTATGCCGGCAGCCTGGGCGATGTGGCCGGGTTCTCGCTGGGCGGTGGCTGGTACGGCATCGTGCTGGGCCCCTATCTGCGCCCCGATGCCGAACAGGTGCTGCGCGTCTACCGCGCCGAGGGCCGTATCCCCTCGGATAGTTTCATCGCCCTCAACGCCGGACTGGGACAGCAATTCTGGCCGGTAGGAACCAATGTCCTGGGTCAGGGCGCGGTCGCCGCCCCGGTTGAGCAGACGGCGGAACCTGCCGCCCCCGCCGCCCCGAGTGCGCAACCGAAACCGGCCGACGAAACCCCGGCCGAGGCGCGCCGCAGCGAACAGGCGCTGAGCCGCGAGGAGCGCCAGGCGCTGCAAACCGCGCTTCAGGCGGCGGGGTTCTACAACGCTGCCATCGACGGTGCCTTTGGCGCCGGCACCCGCCGGTCGATGGCCGACTGGCAGAGCTTCAACGGCTATGAGGCCACCGGCGTGCTCACCACGCTCCAGCGCAGGGCGCTGATGGACCAGTACAACGCGCCGCTGATCTCGGTCGGCATGGCGCGGCGCTATGACTCGCAGGCCGGGATCGAGATGGACATGCCTCTTGGCGCGGTGCGCTTCAGCCGCTACGAGCCGCCCTTTGCCCATTACGAGGCCAGCGGCGACGAAGGCATCCGGGTCCTGCTGATCAGCCAGCCGGGCGACAAGGCGACGCTGTTCGGCCTCTATGACATCATGCAGACGCTGGAAATCGTACCGCTCGACGGCCCCCGCGAACGCGGCAGCGACAGTTTCACGCTCGAAGGCCGCGGTAACGGCATCGTCTCCTATACAGAGGCGGCGCTCGCCAATGGCGAGATCAAGGGCTTTACCCTGATCTGGCCGCAGGGCGACGAGGACCGGCGCGCCCGCGTTCTGGCGGCGATGAAAGAGAGCTTTACCCGCACCGAGGGCGTGCTGGACCCTGCCGCAGGCGGCGATGCCGAACAGCGCGTCGACCTGGTGTCGGGCCTCCAGATCCGCAAACCGCGCCTGTCGCGCTCGGGCTTCTATGTCGACGGCAAGGGCACGGTGATGACCGTGGCCGAGGCGGTGACCGGCTGCACAAGGGTGACGCTGGATCATGATTACGAGGCGCAGGTGATCGACACCGACGCCGGACTGGGCGTCGCCGTGTTGCGCCCGGTTGAGCCGCTGGCGCCGTTGCAGGTGGCTGATCTGGCCACCGACGCGCCGCGCATCAACGCCGAGGTGGTGCTGTCGGGCTTTTCCTACGAAGGTGTGCTGGGCGCACCGACGCTGAGCTTTGGCACGGTGGCGGATGTCTCCGGCCTGCGCGGCGAGACCGAGCTGGCGCGACTGAGCCTGAAGGCTCAGACTGGCGATGCCGGCGGGCCGGTCCTGGATTCCAGCGGCGCGGTGATCGGCATGCTGCTGGCGGAACCGGCGGGCAGCCAGCAACTGCCCCGCGACGTCAGCTTCGCCGCCAAGGCGCAGGCGCTGCGCGACGTGCTGACCGTGGCGCAGGTTCCGGCACGGGACGCTGTCGGCACAGGCGCCGTCACGCCCGACGAGATGAGCCGCCGTGCAGACGGGATGACGGTTCTGGTCAGCTGCTGGAACTGAGGTCTGCCCGAGCTTCAAGGCTGGGGGCGCTGCCCCCAGACCCCCGGAGTATTTCAGACCAGAAAGAAGCAGAACTGGTGCGGTGATCGGGTTTCGGGCCGGGTTGGAAAATACAGGTCCTGCGGTGGCCTGTCCTCAAGCGCGCCAGAATTGCAAGGTAAACAGGACATAGACCGACAGCACCTCGAGCCGACCGATCAGCATGCCCACACTCAGCAGCCATTTGGCGGTATCGTTCAGGCCGCTGAAATTGCCCGCCGGGCCGATCTGGTCGCCCAGACCCGGACCGACATTGGCAATCGCTGTGGCCGCCCCCGACAGCGAGGTGATGAAATCGAGCCCGGTCAGCGACAGCGCCCAGGACAGGACACCCAGCGACACGATGAAGAAGACGAAAAAACTCATCACCGAGCTCAGAACATCAGGCCCGACCGCCCGCCCTTGATATCGCGGCAGGAATACGCCATGCGGCGAGCGGATGCGCTGAAGCTGCGCCTTGATCGACGCAAACAGCAATTGGTAGCGGAAGATCTTCACCGAACAGGCGGTTGACCCGGCGCAGCCGCCGATCAGCCCGATCACAAAGAACATCGTGATCAGAAGCGGCCCCCAGTTCATGTAGTCGACACTGGCATACCCGGTGCCCGAGATGATCGAGGTGATGTTGAACAGCGCCTCGCGGAACGCCTGTTCGATATGGTGCGGAAAGATCGAGGTGAGCACGAAAGTGGTCGCCACTACCAGCACGCCGATGACGATCAGGAAGGTTTGGATCTGGCTGTCCCTCAGGATCGGGGTAGAGTGGCCGTTCAACAGCTGCACATAGCGCACAAACGGCAGCGCCGCGAGGATCATGAAAAACGAGGCCGCATATTCCGCCGGGCCCGAAAAGGTACCGAAGGAGGCGTCGTAATTCGAGAAGCCCCCGGTCGACACCGTGGTCAGCGCATGGACCAGCGCGTCGAAAAAGCTCATCCCCAGTGCGGCATAGACCGTCAAGCAGGCAACGGTCAGCGCCACATAGATGACGGTGATCTGCCCCGCGATCTCCTGCGCGCGTGGCAGGATCTTGCCCATCGTGTCGAACCCTTCGGAGCGGAAGATCTGCATCCCGCCCACCCGCAGCTCGGGCAGAAACACCATCGCCACGACGATGATGCCGATGCCGCCCAGCCATTGCAGGATTCCGCGCCACAACAAGAGCCCGCGCGGCAGGGCGTCGAGCCCCGAGATCACCGTCGATCCGGTGGTGGTCAGCCCAGACATCGCCTCGAAAAACGCATCGACAAATCGCAGCTCGGTCGCCCCGAACACAAAGGGGATCGCGCCAAAGATCGGCAGCGCCACCCAGACCAGGGTGGTCAGCAGAAAGGTCTGCTGGATCGTCAGCCCTTCGCGCACCCCGTTGGCGCAGCTCAGCGCCATCAGCCCGCCGGTCAGCACGCTGATGATCCCGCTTTGCAGAAAGACATGCCATTCGCCGCGCCCGTCGATCACGTCGACAAACATCGGGAACACCATCGTCGCGCCCAAAATGGCGACGAGCAGACCGATCACATATCCGACGGGGCGAATGTCCAACATGGGGCGCAGGGTTGGCGCGCCCCACGGTCGGAGTCAAGCGGGCGCGGCCCTGTCATCCGTCGGTTTTCACTGTTGCCTTGGGCATCGGAGCCGGGGCCGAGGGCGCCTTGCGGCGCCGCGACGGCGCGGGCACCGGTTTTGCCTCAGCCTTGGCAGGCTGGCTGACCACGGTCTCCGGGGCTTCCGGCGCGGATGCCTTGACCTCGGCGACAACCGGCGCCGCCGCTTCGTCGGTCGTGACGATGGTTTCAACCGTGGGCGCGGGGGCCATCGGTGCCGATTCCACGGTCGCAACGGCCGTCTCTTCAACCTTGGGCGCAACGGGCGCCTTGGGCAGGGCCGCCACCATGGCCGGACGGCTCTCTGCCCGCACAGCGGTAAAGGCCCGCGTCACCTCCGAGGGCAACGACGCAGCCGCCTGTATCGCCCGAACCTGCGCCATCGGCGCGTTGATGGCCGAGCACGCGAAGATCTGGGCCACACGCAACTGGCTGCTGACAGCATAGCCAAAGGCGCGGATCGCGGCAGCCTGGGCATGCAACGGGGAGAGGATCGAAAGCATCATGATATCACTCCGGTAGACACGGGGGGAAAAGCGGTGAACGAAAACATACTGCGGCACAGGCGACGCCCCTGCCCGGGTGGTTCAGTGATGGTAGGCCCTGTGCCAAACTGACGGTCCCTTTCAGCCCGGACCACGGACAAAGCCGCCGGATGCCGAATCTTCGCTCAGACCCAATATAGGACGGTTCTGTTTGCAAGTGCAGAGAAATGCCGCGATGCGGCAAAAACATGCCACAACCGGCCCGTTTACCGGGTCAAGCTGCCTGCGAATTGAGCCGTCCGGCTCAGCCGACGTGGAACAGGGTGGTGAACAGGCGCGGGTCCAGGCTGGCCGAGGCAAAGGTCGGCCCTTCGGTCAACACCGACACCGCATCATGGCTGTGCAGGCTCTCCTGATGGCTCGCGATCACCCGGAAATCGCCGATATGGTGATCGGCCAACAGTTCGGCGCAAAACAGCCGCGCCGCATCCTCGACAAAGATCGGGTTGGCCGCGTTCAGCTCGGCAAAGGCCTGTTCGTCCTCGCGCTTGACCATGACCTGGGTCTCGGTCGGCACCGCCCGACGGCAAAGCGCGATCAGATCTTCGAACCACAGGCAGTCCGCGTTGCAATCGACCACCACCGAAATCCGCGCCACCGAGCGCTGCGAATGCGGCGTGGCCAGTTGGCCACGCGCCGACCGCGCATGTTCGCTCAATTCCAGCGAACAGGGGCAGGTCGAGGAATAGACATAGTCGAGATGCATGATCTTCAGCCGCTCGCCGTCCTTTTCGACCAGCTCCAGCGCGATGTCGTAATACTGGTACCCCTCCAGCCCCGAGCGAAGGCTGCGCACCTTGTCGGGATAAGAGAACCGCATCTGGATGCGCGCGTCGAACGTATCGAGGTCGGTCATGTAATCGTCCAGCGCCGCTTCCATCACCTCAAAGCTGAAGGTGCGCTCGGCATGCTTGTAGAACGACCGCATGATACGGGACATGTTGATGCCCTTCTTCTCGGCATCCAGGCTCACCGTGCCGGTCACCGAGGTTTCCAGCGTCAGGTCGTCGCCGCTCTTGCGGTGAAACCGGATCGGCAGGCGAAAATTCGAGATGCCCACATGCTGGATCTGCTGTTTTGCCCCCCGTATAAGGCTGGCCGGGCCGTTCTGCAAATCGGGCAGCGTGTCGCGATAGGCCTCGTCTGCCACGAAATCCGCCGGATAACGGCGTGACAGGTCGGGATAGTTCGACGGCACGGACCCCGGCAGCAACCGGGCCACCGCCGGATCAAGCAGGCTGATCTCGGTCGCGCTCGCCTTGGCCGCCCAGCGCCGCAGCACATCCAGCGCCGCCTCGGCCTCGTCCCGGTCCGGGTTGGTATTCACATCGCGAGGGTGAATGTTCATGCCGTGCTTCCTCGATTGATCGCGGACATATATATGATGCCGCTCAGGGTTCCAATCCACCCTGTTACGCGCAACATAGCAGGGTGGATCTGATTTTCCCCCCGAAATCCACCGCGTTGGCGTCCGAAACCGGCGTCGGGCGTAGCCGTCTCTGTAATATCCCTTGGCCCGAACTGAAACTATCTGCACTCTTGGGCTAACACCGCAGGAGGTCGCCAATGCACGACAGTCTTGATCTCGACCGCTATCCGCAGGATCGCCCCGGCAGCGCCGAATGGCAGGCGCTGGTCAACCGCTGCCGGGACGATCTGACGCGGACCGGCATGTTCAACCTCGAAGGGCTGATGCGGGCCGAAACGGCAGCTTCCGAGACCGCCGCCCTGCTGCCGCGGTTCGCCAGCGATGCCTTCCTGCACGAGCGGATGCACAACATCTATTTCAAACCGGTCGCCGACCTGCCGCCGGATCACCCCGCGTTGCGCCGGTTCCACACCTCCAACCGCACGCTCTGCGCCGATCAGCTTGGCGGTTCGGCCCTGATGCGCCTCTATGACTGGCCCGAATTCGCCCGTTTCCTGGCCGCGACCATGGATAAGCCCGTGCTTTACCCGATGGACGATCCGCTCGCGCGGGTGAACGTGATGTCTTATCAACAGGGCCAGGCGCTAAACTGGCATTTCGACCGGTCCGAGTTCACCACGACGCTCCTGTTGCAGGCGCCCGAGGCCGGGGGCGGCTTCGAATACCGCACCGATCTGCGCAGCGATGCCGATCCCAATTACGACGGCGTCGCCCGCCTGCTGGCCGGAGGCGACCCCGAGGCCCGCACCATCACCCTCAGCCCCGGCACCCTGAACGTGTTCAAGGGCAAGAACACCGCCCACCGCGTCACACCCGTCGAGGGCGCCCGCGCCCGCGTCATCGCGGTGTTTTCCTATTTCGAACAGCCCGGCGTAACCTTTACCGAGGCCGAGCGGACGGGCTTCTACGGGCGGGCAGGCTAAAGCGGCCCGCCTTTCGTCTTTTCAACACGACCCCAGGGGAGGCCCCAAAGGGCGGCGGGGGCAGCGCCCCCACTCCCCCGGCATCAGCCCTGAGATACCGCCAGCGCCTGCCGCAGATCCGCCAGCAGATCGCCCGCATCCTCCAGCCCGACCGAGAACCGGATCAGCCCCGGCGTGATCCCCAGCGCCGCGCGCTGCTCCTCGCTCAGCCGCTGGTGGGTGGTGGTCGCCGGATGGGTGGCGATGGATTTCGCATCGCCCAGATTGTTCGAGATCACCGGAATCGTCAGCGCGTTCAAAAAGCGGAACGCCGCCGCCTTGCCACCCTTGAGGTCGAGCGACAGAACCGTGCCCCCCTTGCCACCTAGCTGCGTCTGCACCAGCGCGTTCTGCGCATGGGTCTTCAGCCCGGGATAGAGCGTGCGCGCCAGCGCCGGATGCCCCTCCAGCGCCTCGGCCAGCTTCTGCGCGGTCTCGGCCTGCGCATTGACGCGCAAGGCCATGGTCTCGATGCCCTTGAGCATGATCCAGGCGTTGAACGGGCTCAGCGCGCCGCCGGTATGTTTCAGATAGGGCTCCACCGTGCCCCGGATGAACTCGCGGCTGCCGATGATCACCCCGCCCAGCGCGCGGCCCTGCCCGTCGATATGCTTGGTCGCGGAATAGACAACCACATCGGCGCCCTGTTCGATGGCGCGCGAGAAGACGGGTGTCGAGAACACGTTGTCCACCACCACCTTGGCGCCCACCGAATGGGCGATCTCGGCCACGGCGGTAATGTCGATCACCTCGAGCGTCGGGTTCGACATGCTCTCGAAGAACACCGCCTTGGTGCCGGGCCGCACCGCCGCCCGCCATTGCTCCAGATCGGTACCGTCGACGAATGTCACCTCGACCCCATATCGGGTCAGGATATTCTCAAGGATATAAAGGCACGAGCCAAACAGCGCCTTGGCCGACACCACATGGTCGCCCGCCTTCAGCATCGACACCAGCGCGCCATTGACCGCCGCCATGCCCGAGGCGGTGGCAAAGGCATCCTCGCCCCCCTCTAGCGCCGCGATACGCTCCTCGAACATCGCCACCGTCGGGTTGCCATAGCGGGCATAGATGAACTCGTCCGGCCCGCATTCGATAAACCGCGCCTCGGCCTGTTCGGCGGTCTCGTAAACAAAACCCTGCGTCAGAAAGATCGCCTCGCTCACCTCGCCCCATTGGCTGCGGCGTGTGCCGCCATGGACCGCCTGCGTGCGCTTGCTCCAATCCGTACTCATATCCGTTCCTTTCGGCCCCGGAACCAGAAGGGCAAAGAAAAACCCCAATCGCGGGTCAAGCGAAAGGGGGTCTTTCATCCTGACCTTTTAGCGGTGATGTTTAGCGTGGCCCGCAATCCGGTAACAAATCGCCACGTGGTTCCTGAGCATGGCGTTTACGCCCGCCGCCCGGTTCCGTCAAGCCCCGCAACGGCACCGTCACACAGATGTAATCGCCGCTTCATCCGCGCTTCATAGGCTTTTGCCAAGGCATATCCACAATATCTTGGGTGGGGGTCGGGCCGATGCCGATGATCAAGATCAATCTGACGCAGAGCGGTGCGCATCTGCACGACAGCCCCCGGCCCCTGGCCCCGGTGCTCCGGTCCGCAGGCCGGGTCGACGGGCCGGTGATCGTGATGACGCACGGGTACCGGTACCAACCCGGCAACCCCAGGATCTGCCCGCACCGCCATATCCTGTCGCTCGACCCGGAACCACAGCCCCACCCGGCACCCAGCTGGCCCGGCGGTCTGGGCTTCGGCCCGGCCGAGAACACCCCCGGTCTCGCCATCGCGCTGGGATGGGACGGGTCCGGCACGCTCTGGCAGGCGCGCCGCCGCGCGCTCCTTGCCGGTCAGGCGCTGGCCGGGCTGCTGAACCAACTCCACCAGGAACGGCCCGACCGCCCGATCCATTTCATCGGACACTCCATGGGCGTCGAACTGGCGCTCGCCGCCATGCCCCTGCTGCCCCCCGGCGCGCTGACCCGGATCATCTCGATTTCCGGCGCGGTCTATGCGGGACAGGCGCAACAGGCCCTGCGCAGCCCCGCCGGACAGGTGGCGGAATTCATCAACGTAACCAGCCGCGAGAACGACCTCTTCGACTGGCTCTTCGAGCGCGCGATCGCGCCGCCCCATCGCCGCGACCGTGCTATCGGCGCCGGGCTCGACCTGCCCAACGCGGTGACCCTGCAACTCGACTGCGCCCATACGCTCGACCACCTGGCGCGGCTGGGCCTTGCGGTCGCCGCCCCCCAAAGCCGGGTATGCCACCGTTCGGGCTACCTGCGGCCCGGCGCCCTGACCCTCTATTGCCACCTGCTGCGCCAGCCGCACTGGCTTACCCTCGATCTGCTGCGCCACGGCCTTCCCGCGCACCCCGCGCCGCGCTGGTCACGCATCCTTGCGCCCGTCCCGGCCCGCCCGGGCTTGCCCTTTGCGCCGAATGCCTCATGATCCCCGGCGCAGACCGCGCGGAGGATCCATGACCCAGCCCATCGAACTCTACTACTGGCCCACGCCGAACGGCTGGAAGATCGCCATAGCGCTGGCCGAAATGGGCCTGCCCTACAATCTCCACCTGGTGAATATCGGCAAGGGCGACCAATTCGCCCCCGCATTCCTGAAAATCGCCCCCAACAACCGCATGCCCGCCATCATCGACCCCGATGGACCGGACGGCGCGCCCATCTCGGTGTTCGAAAGCGGTGCCATCCTGATGTATCTCGCCCGCAAGACCGGGCGCTTCTATGGCAAGACCGAACGCGACCGGATCGCGGTCGAGGAATGGCTGATGTGGCAGATGGGCGGCGTCGGCCCGATGGCGGGGCAGGCGCATCACTTCCTGAAATACGCCCCCCAGCTCGATCCGCCCCAGGACCTGCCCTATGCCAAGGACCGCTATCGCGCCGAGGTGGCGCGCCTCTACGGCGTGCTCGACCGGCGGCTCGCCGCAACCGAATACGTGGCGGGCGATTTCTACTCCATCGCCGACATGGCGATCTGGCCCTGGGCCTCGCTGTGGAAAGGCCAGCAGCAAACCCTTGACGACAAGCCGCATTTCGCCCGCTGGCTCGACTCCGTTGGGGCCCGCCCCGCGGTTCAAGAGGGCCGCAGCCTCAAGATCGAGTTGCGCGCCGACCACCGCGACAAACAGGCCCAGGACCTGCTGTTCCGGCGCTGACGGACCCGCAAACCCGCCCCACATCCTTCACTTTGCTGAAAATACTCCGGGGGTGAATTGGCCGCAGGCCAAGAGGGGGCAGCGCCCCCTGCCCCGTCAGCGCATCCCGGCGCGCCTCCTGCCGCTGTCCTGCACCGGCAGCCCCAGCAGGGTGGACACCCGCGCCTCGATCTCCTCATCGGTCCAGGACGGCTGGATCTCCAAAAGTTCCACCCCGGCCCGCCGCAGCGCCTCGCGCTTGACCGCATCGCGCATGAAGGTCTTGTGATGATAATGCCCGCTGCCCTGCACCTCCACCGCCACGGCAAGCATCCCAAAGGTGTCGACAATGGCGAAATCCAGCCGTTTCGAGTTGATCGAGGCAAAGGCATCCTGCCGGTCCCGGGCCGTCCCGGAACTGGAGACAGGCCGGATCAACTCGCCCATATTGGTCTGCGCCATCACCCGATGACCGCTGTTCGCCCCATCGACGATCCGCTCCAGCAGCAGCAGCACCCGGTACTCGGTCTTGTTGAGCAGCCGGGTCTTTTCGAACCGGACCTTGGCAATTGCCGCCACCTGATTCTCCGGTTCGGCCATCGACGGCTTTTCAAAGCGCGGCTTGTCGGCGGGCGGTTTTTCAGCAGTGGGCTTGCTGACACGCGCGTTTGGAGACGGGGTGAACCTGACGCCAAACCTGCGCGATCCGCGCCAGCGTTTCCATCTTTGCCGACGTAGGGTCTCAATCAGCACAATGGCCAGCACCACCGCGATCAGAATCAAGGTGGTCATGTGGTCCGAAGAAACACCCGTCTTTTCAGCCAATACATGTTTCATGAAAAAGGATTACCTGCGCAACGACAACAACTTCGCCCACAAGAACCTATGTTTGCGGCATTTTTTCGACACCCGAAAACATCTGACACACCTATTCCGGTAGCCCCCCATCTTTCATTGCGTCGGAATAGCGGTCTTCGTCCGCCGGGTTCATGAACGGCGTGTTCCTATGTGTAGAAATCCTGAACTCAGGCCTGATTTCCAACAGCTTGCGGGCCTCTTCCCGCGCCTCGTCCAGACGTCCCATTTCGGCAAGGGTCGCCACCAGAATACGACGAGGTGGCAGCGATTTCGGATAGGTTGAAATTCCGGCTTTCGCCAGCAGGATCGCCTGATCGTAGTCCCTGAGAAAGAAATGCGCCAGCGCTGCGTTAAAGTTGTACCAGCCGGGATATCTCGGATTGACCCGTTTTGCTCTGTTGTTCCACTCCAACGCTTCCGCGGGCTCTCCCATCAGGAACCGCAGAAACCCCATGTCATACAGAACCTCCGGGTCATTCGGGTTGCCCTCTATCGCGCGCCGATAGGCAATATAGGCCAGCTCGTGATCGTGGTCGGCAAAAAGCTGAACCTGACCCAACCGGTGCTGAACGCGGTAATCCGTCTGGTCCAGCTCCAAGGCCCGCGACAGGTGATCGCGCGCCTTGGCCAGGGCGGCGTCCGGGTCTTCGGCCCCGCCAAACCGCCACAGGCTCAGGTACCGGCCCGACAGTTCCACATGCGCGGCCAGATACCCGGGGTCCAGGGCAACCGCCTGTTTCAGAAAATCGATCGCCTCCTGACGGCTTGCCGTGTTCAACAGCTTGCTTTTTGCGACCGCCCTCAGAAACAGCGCATAAGCCACTGAATCCCGCGTCGGCCGCTTGTCGAGGGCAGCGATCTCCTCCTTCTCGATCTCGATCTCCAGGGTCGCGGCGATCTCTCTCACGAAATCCGCCTGCGCGTCGAACACATCCGCGATGGAAAACTGGTACTGGTCCGACCAGGCGGTATGCTCGGTTTCCGCCTCGACCAGTGCCGCTGTCACTGACAGCATTTCGCCCCGTTTCAGGATGTTGCCGGACAGCACGTATCGCACACCCAGCGCGCGCGCGATGTCGCGCGGCCGTGTCGCGGTGTCCGCGAATGTGATCGCCGTCGATCCGGCGATCACGAAAAGCTGCGGAAACTTCGACAGCTGGGTTGTGATCGCGGTGCCAAAGCCCTCGGCCAGATATCCGATCTCGGGATCGTCGGATGTGGTGGCAAACGGCAGGACAACGATCGACGGCCCGGACACCACCGGTTGCACCGTGTTGTCCGGTCCGGTTGTATCCGCCTCCGGGGCCCACAAGCGCCAGAACAGGACGGCGATCACCGCCAGAACCGCGCAACCGCCCGCGATCAGCACCGGCCACCGCCGGGGCTTCGGGCGGCTGGCCGGGCGCGTGGGCGTGTCCGCCGCCAGCCGCTGCGCCCTTTCGTCCAGAACCACCTGAAAGACCGGTACCGGCCGGACGATGTTCTTGACCTGTATCTCTCCCAGATCCTTAAACCGCAGGTCCAGCTTGTCACGCACCTGATCCCGCACGCTGCGGTGAATGCAGATGCCGCCGGGCTCGGCCAGCCCTTCGATTCGCGCGGCGATGTTGACACCATCGCCATGGATGTCGTCTTCCTCGGCGATCACATCGCCGATGTTGATGCCGATGCGAAAGGCGATGCGGTTCTCTTCCGGCACCTCGGCCATCTGCGCAGGCATCGTCTGTTGCACCGTTACGGCAAAACGGACCGCTTCGACGGCGCTGCCGAACTCCATCAGCGCGCCATCCCCCATCAGCTTGATCGTCTTGCCGCCATATGCGGCGGCCGCAGGATCGATGACATGGGACCGTATGGCCTTCAACGCCGACAGCGTCCCCGCCTCGTGCCGCTCCATCAGGCGGGAATAGCCGACGACATCAATGCTCAATATGGTGGTAAGCCTGCGTCCCAAGACCGATCTCCCATAACTAGAGAGTAACGATCACCGCGTTCCAAATCTACAGCGCGAAGGTTGGCGGTTGCCCAGGTACAGGTCCAATGCCGGGCGGACCCGCAGACCACAAGCCCCCGGGGCTGGCCGGAACCGTGTTTGATAAGGGTCGAGGCTCTAGCCTTCGACCTGCACCGCGACCAACCCCAGATTGCGCGCGGCGGCCAGCGACAGGATCCCGCTATCGAGCCCCTGCGGCTTTTGAAAGCGGCGGATGGCGGCACGGGTGCGGTTATCCATCTCGCCGGTGACCGCGCCGCGATACATGCCGCGCGCGGCCAGCGCCCGCTGCACCGATGCCACGAATTCCGGCGTCATGTCCTGCTGGCAGGGGGTCTCAAACCAGGTCTCCTTGCGCTCGCGCACGATTTGCTGCCGGGTCTCGGTCTTGTAGATCGCCGGGCGCAGCACGGTGCCATCGGTCTGCACCTCGGCTGGCTGCATCAGCACCTGATGGGTGACCGTCTCGATGATTGCGGGCGTCACATGCTTGCCCCAGCAGGTGCCGGGCGCCGCCCCGGGCGGCGCCCCCGCGGGGGACCGGCTGACCTCGGGCGCGGCCCCTGCCTCGATATACCGCAACGCCCCCCCACACGCGGACAGCCCGGCAAGCGCTAGCGCGCAGACGGCAGGAAATACTCGGATCATGCTCGGGCCTCTGAGGGGCGTTTTGCCGGCACTCTAGCGCATTTTCCCCTCCGGCGCAAAGCCCGCCGGTTCCTCGGGCCGGACAAGCAGATCCAGCAGAGCCGAGATATCTTCGATCTCTTCGGCGATCACATGGGTGACCGAATGCGCCCGCTGCATCCGCCCCGTGACCCGCAGCATCCGACCCGCGATCACCGCCCGGCGGAACCGCTCGTAGATCTTGCGCCAGACGATCACGTTGACCACCCCGGTCTCGTCCTCGAGCGTGACAAAGATCACCCCCTTGGCGGTGCCCGGCCGCTGCCGCAAGATCACCAGCCCGGCCACCGCCACCCGCGCGCCCTCGGGCGGCAAACCCAGATCGCAGGCGCGCAGACAGGCCGGCGGCCGCGGCCAGGCGGGCCCCGAGCGCCGCGGCGCGGATCCGGCCCGGCGGCCCGGCAGCGGATCTGGCCGCTGATCTGATTTGGGAACTGATTGGGGATTCGTCAGCATCATCCTCACCCGGAAACAAGAACAAAGATAGAACATATACGCAGAAAGTCCAGACACGCCGCCCGAGGTCGCAAATGAGGCTGGCGCACCCTAAATGGCTTGTCTAAGGAGTTTGCGGAACGTCACAGAGGAAAACCCGAGCGATGGCAAAGATCACCTATACCGAGCACAACGGCACCGAGCATACCGTCGACGTGGCCAATGGCCTGACCGTGATGGAAGGCGCGCGCGACAACAACATTCCCGGCATCGAGGCCGATTGCGGCGGCGCCTGCGCCTGTTCGACCTGCCATGTCTATGTCCACCCCGACTGGGTCGAGAAGCTGCCCGCCAAGGACGACATGGAAGAGGACATGCTCGATTTCGCCTACGAGCCCGACCCGGCCCGCTCGCGCCTGACCTGCCAGTTGAAGGTCACCGACGCGCTCGATGGCCTAGTGGTGCAGATGCCCGAAAAGCAGATCTGATGCGCGGCGCGATGCCCGGACCGGCGCTCGCGTGCGTCCCCTCCGGCATCGCACGCCTGTCAGGCAAGGCGCCGCGCCCACCGTCGCGCCCATGGCCCGCGCGGGCCCGCGGCGCGGGGCTGGCGCTCAGCCTGTGGCTGGCCGGACAGGCGGCCACCGCCTGCGAGGCCCGGTATCCCGAACGCGGCCTGCAAGGTCGCGCGACCGAGGTCGCCTTCTCCAACCGCACCGCCACCGGCCGGCACGAGGCCTGGGCGCCCCGCGACACCGGGCTGCACCTCTTTGCCGCCTATGCGGTGGAGACCGACGAATATGGCCACGGCGTGCTGGGCGGGCTGCGCGACGCCAAGGCGCTGACCATCCACGTCTCCCGCCCCGGCGACCCCCGCATCACCTGCCCGACCGAGGTCACCCTGCCCCCCGGCCATGTCTTCGAGGATATCGCGCCGCATCTCGCCGATCTCGACGGCGACGGCCTGCCCGAGGTGATCGCGGTGCGCAGCACCGTCATCGATGGCGCCCGGCTCGAAATCTACGACCGCCGCGCCCGCCTTTTGGCCGCAACGCCTCCCATCGGCACCCGCAACCGCTGGCTGGCGGTGCTGGGTGCTGCCGATCTGGACGGCGACGGATACATGGAAATCGCCTATGTCGACCGCCCACATCTCGCCAAGACCCTGCGCCTCTGGCGCTACCGCGACGGCAGGTTGACCGAGGTCGCTGCCCTGCCCGGTCTCAGCAACCACCGCATCGGCGAGGAATTCATCAGCGGCGGCATTCGCAACTGCGGCACGGGTCCCGAACTGGTGCTGGCCAGCGGCGACTGGCGGCAGGTTGTCAGCGTCCGCTACGCAGGCGGCTGGCAGGTCCAACCGCTGGCGCCCTTCAGCGCAGATGCCATGGCCGCCGCGCTGGCCTGCCAGATCCCCTGACCGCCCGGCCCTTACGGCCCTGACTGCACGATATGCTGCCCCTCGATATCGCCCAGCGACTGGAACAGCGCCGCGGTATTGCTGACCCCGAATTTCTTGAGCAGCCGCGCCCGATGCACCTCAACCGTGCGATAGCTCAGCTCCAGCTCGCGTGCGATCTCCTTGCTGGTCTTGCCCTCACCCAAGAGAGAATAGACCTCGCGCTCGCGCCGGGTTAGCGGCTGATACCGCCGGATCTCCGACAGGTCGGCAAAGGTCCAGACCGCGCGGCCAAGCGGATCTTCCGGGGTAAAGGTCTGGCCCCGCACCCGGCACCAAAACAGATCGCCATCGCGCCGCCGCATAACCCGCTCGTCCCAGTAAAGATTGCCCTCACCCAGTTCCTTGTCGCCCCGGTGCAGGACATTCTGGAACTCCTCGTCCGAGGGGTAGAGAAACACGAAAAGCCGATCCAGCAGCTCCGCGCGACCATAACCGAACATCGAGCAGAACCGGTGGTTCACCTCGCGGATCACCCGTGCTTCGGTCACCACGATGCCGACAGGCACCCAGTCAAAGGCCAGCCCGCGCAGATCGCGCGTGGCATAGGCCTCGTCCAATACCTGCTTGTCTATCGGTCCCGGCATCTTTGCTCTCCTCGCCCGGAACCATACGTCGCAACCGCGGCAAATGAAAACCTTTCACCGCAGCCGAAACGCACAGGTGCAAAGCGCAACCTGCCCCATCCTCTTGCCAGAAATATCCCGTGTGAGGCGCCCGGAACGGGCGGCGGGGGCTGACCGCGAACAGTTGATTTTGACACCCTGCCCTTTTCGATGTCAATAAAAACAATGGGTTATAAGAGTGTCAGTTACAGGGGTTTTGACAGTTTGGGCTAAATTATGCCGCCAAACCTCAATTTCTCTCAGATGGCATCATTGAAAACAAAGGGTTTTTTGGGCCACGTGTGCGGTGAAAACCGCACACCGCACACTTTCTAACCGTGCATCATTTGGAGCATCTCATCCAAAATCCTGAAGGTGTCATAATCTCCACTCGGGAAGAGGTTCTCCGTTGCCATAAAATGCAACATCACTCGGACGGCATAGTCGCCGATCTCCCTATTCCCAATCTTTCCGCCCGCAACAATAGGCTCTTCTGTGCTATCTTGGGCGCGATCTATGTCCTTCAAGATATCAACTACGAGCTTGTACATAGCCATGCCAATTTGGCGGCGCTCTGCTTCTCCAATCTCTTTACTGTCAGAACGGCCTACTAGCCAATCAATGGATACATTCATCGGGCTCTGTTGCACAAATCCTGAGAGGGATTCATCTTGTGAATCCAGCGTGGTAGCTGTGCTGCATGAGCAGACCCAC
>NZ_JAOVQN010000025.1:0-58583 GCF_025673445.1 Ruegeria marisflavi | reverse complement strand
ATCGGACCAAACCTTTGCCACCAGAACCGGATCGTTTCGTGGCTGACATCGACGCCGCGCTCGTGAAGCAGATCCTCAACGTTGCGCAGTGACAGCGGAAATCTGACGTATAGCATCACCGCCAGACGAATGATCTCTGGGCTGCTGTGGAAGTATTTGAACGGATCACGTTTCGGCATGCCGTCAGGCTACGAAACCGCCCTGCCTGTCTCAACCGGATTCATTCTGACACCGCCCGCAGACCAATTGCTGCCCGATCTGCTGCAGGTGATAGCCCCGTTCGATCTTCGCCGCCGCGGGGTCGAGACAAAAATCATCGTCGGTGACGCGCACCCGGACCCCGACCCCCATCTCCATGCCATGCTGATCCGCGCCCATGGTTGGGCCCGGGAATTGAAGTCCGGTGTCCAGCTGTCCAACATCGCGCATCGTGAGAAGGTCCCCGGTTCCTTTATCCGCAACCGCACCCAACTTGCCTTCCTGTCGCCCAATATCCAGGCGGCCATCCTCGAAGGCACTCAGCCGCCCGAGCTGACCCTCAAGCGTCTCGTCAGCATCACACATCCGCTCGATTGGGCCGAACAGGAACGCCTCTTCGGGTTCTCCTGATACCCAATACCAGCTTTCCCTTCTGTCGGATTCCATTTCACTGATCCCCGTTTGAACATTCCCTGCTCGCGTCAGAAAATTCCCTGTTCCATCTTTTAGGGAAATCAAATCCGAAGCCTTTGATAACCCCAAAAGAATCTTTGGCAGAAGACGCGAAACACCCGCCAAAATGACAAAATTCCCTGCAGATTCCCTGCAAACAGGGAAATCTCCGCCAAAGCGCACCCGCCCAAAACCCGTACTGAGACTTCAAGGAAAATCCACGCCACAACTTGCTTCCACCACCGTCTCAGTTGAGGAGATGGTCGCGCAACCCACGGGAATTGTGGTAGAATTTCGGCGCAGAAAGCACAGGAAAACTGAGACTGGGGTGGCTGGCGGTGCTGCCAGACGAATTCTAACTGGTCTCAGAAAGGGCACGATGACTGCCTTTTAGGCCGCGCAGAGACTGCGCCATTCGGCCAGGGCGGCGGCGCGGTTCAGCTTGTAGTTAACTCTGGAGGAGAGGCTGCGCTCCGAATTGAAGTGGTTGAAGACCGAGGCGTGGACGGCGGCGAACATCTGCAAACTTCGCATCCGCCTGAAGCGCAGCATCGCCCGCTCTCGTCGTCGGAATGGCAGGTGCGAGTTCTCGGCCCGATTGTTCAACCAGCGACCCGTTTCCTGGCGATGGCTGGCACCGAGGTCTTTCAATGCAGCACCGTAGGACCTGAGCCGATCGGTCACGATCATTTCGGGACAGCCATGCTTACGCATTGCTTTCCTTAGAAACTTCAGCGCGGCTTTCTTGTCCCGCTTCTTCGTGACGAAGCTCTCAAGGACTTCGCCCTCGTGATCCACAGCCCGCCAAAGGTAGTGGCGTTCGCCATTGATCTTCACGAACATCTCGTCGAGATGCCAGCTCCATCGGCTGGATTTCATCCCTTCGACACGTCGCTTCCTGATCTCGTTGGCGAACATCGGCCCGAACCTGTGCCACCAAAACCGAACGGCTTCATGGCTCACGTCGATGCCGCGCTCGTGGAGCAAATCTTCCACGTTTCGGAGAGACAGTGGAAACCGCACGTACAACATGACCGCCAAGCGGATGATCTCTGGGCTGGTCTTGAAATAGCGAAATGGCGATCGTTTGGGAATGGCTGGACGCTACAAAACCGCCGTGCCCGCCTCAAGTCGGTTTGCTTTGACAGCACCGTCCGCCCGCCAGTTCGCGGCCTGGCTCGGTCTCGTGCCTCGACAGAACTCGTCTGGCGGCAAGGAGCGACTGGGGCGCGTGTCGAAGATGAGGAATGGCTACCTGCGCCGACTGCTCGTCGTCGGTGCAACCTCGGTGACACGGCGAGCGTCGACCACCGACACTCGAACCGAGGCCTGGGTCAGATCCCTGCTGGAACGTAAACCAACACGGCTGGTGACCGTGGCCATCGCCAATAAGACAGCGCGCACTGCTTGGGCGCTGCTCGTGAAGGAAGAAATCTATCAGGCCCCGCCTACCATCTGAACGAAGGAGGGAATGGCGGCGACAGAGACGCCGCTAAACGAGATGCAAGGGCATAAGTGAATGATGATGATCGGACGGAACCGCTGCTGGGACATTCCGGGGTGGTGTCAGGGCGTCAAAGCTCGCCTGTCTGAAAGGAACCCAGCATGCGGACTTCATCAAGGCCAGCGGTTAACCATGCCGCGCCGATAGGCCGGACAAATGACCGCAACCTGCTTCGATCTCCTCGCCTCACGATATCCCTTGCAAAACCGGAGCCGTCCACAAATGACACCACCTCTCAGTCTACCGGTCGCATCCTTTCTCTCGGCAACCTGATCGGGAACCGATCCCGGATCGCCGCATCCACGGCAGTGTCCATTGCCTGCGGAAAATGGTTCGCTAGAAGATCAGCCGCTACGTTTCGTGCCCGTTCCCCGATCGTCTGCGCGCCTTCCGCCGTCCAAACTTGCACTGAGGCACGATCGGCGATTTGGGGATAATGAAATTCGGTCTGCATGCTTTTCAGTGTATCCGCCGCGCCCAGGAAGTGACCCTCGCCCAAAACGGCAGCCTTGATTGTATCGACCGACAGCGTCTCGTCACTGACCTCGATACCGCGCACGACGCGCTGTGCCATGCCCAACATGTCGTTGTCGATCACCATTGCCTCGTAAGAAACGCCCATCAGGCTGGCCATCATGCCCGCCGATTCCAACACCCGGTTGGCACCCGCTAGCCCTGCGACGACCGACGCGATCCCCTTTTCATAGCCCATCTGAGCATCCGGCATCTTGGCGTCGGACATGGAGGCGGCGACCGTCGTTGGCAGGTCGTAGAATCGCCCGATTTGCGCGATAGCAGCCATCGACACTGCAACCTCGGCGGCACCGCCAGAAAAGGAGCCGGTTCGCAGGTCAACCGCGAAGGGCCATGCGGCGAAAGACATCGGGCAGCCAGGACGGACCATGTTCACTACCGCGAGGCAGGCGAGGGTCTCGGCCACCACCTGAGCCAGCGTTCCAGCGAGATAGGCCGGCGCAGTAGCTCCCGCCTGAGGCGCCACCGCGATGTCACTCACCAGACCGAGCCGGCTGGTCGCAATCAGTACATCCAGGCTCTCAGGCGCAAAGCGTAGTGGTGAGACGATGGGGCAACCACCGAATGATACGAAGGGCCGTTCGCGGAATTTTTTTTCGGAGCCGGCGATCATGGCGTAAATCTCCAGCGCCGCAGGCAGCGATGCAACGGTATTGAACGTGTGTTCCACCGGCTTCGTTGTTCCCGACAGGACGGCGTAGACCACGTTGATATCGTGCTCAATAAGGTCCTCGATCTCGGTCGGAACGACCATCTGGCCGTATTGGTGAATGTTCGGAAGCGCGTCGACCAGACGCGCTGTGTCATAGACATCTTGTAGCGTCGAGGGCCGATAGTTCCGCGCTTCAAAATCAAGGACCGAAACCGCCTCGCCCGAGGTGGCATAATGTACGCGTCCACCGCCGACATGCAGGTCAGCATAGGCAGGGTCACGACTGTAGATCACATACTCCCTCGCCGCTCCGGCCAACAGATCCTCGATCAGGACGGGAGGAAAAACGAGACGGCCATAGGTATTGACCGAGCACCCTCGGGCTGTCGCAATCTCTATGACCTCAGGGGTTGCCTGGCCGATACCGACAGAACCCAGGAGGTCTAGCGCAGCACGGTGAATGGCCAGCAGGTCATCCTGCGACAACGGATTGTAACGACCGCCTTCCATGCCAGCTCGCACTGGCATGCGGCCGACTTCAGGGGCGGAGTCACGCAACGCCAGCCTGGCCGCACGACCCCCCGCACGCGTACGACGTGTGTTTGACGTTTCAGTATTCATGAATCCTCCTGCCTGGTCGGCTGACGCTAGAATATATTGAGCGATCAGTCAAAGTTTTCTGAGCTTTCAGTCAAATTAATTGCCGTACTCGGCAGAAACCTCTACAGTTAGGTATGGACAGCGCAGGCGATACTCCTTCACCCACCAGCCGTCGGATGCGAGCCCGCATCATAGAAGCCGTGATAGACACGGTGGTCGATCGCGGAATATCGGGGACCACATTGGCGCAAATCGCCCGGACGGCAGGCGTGTCCCAAGGCGTTTTGGTCTTCCACTTTCGTACGAAAGAGGGGTTACTGGCGGAAACCCTGCGCCGCCAGAACGCAGACTATTGTCTGCTTTGGCAGGCTGCCTTGGCTGAACCTCATCCGCTGACCCGACTACTGGCCCTGATCCGCACCGACTTTAGCCCGGCGGTCTGTTCTCGCCGAACCCTCGCACTCTGGTTCGCTTTCTGGGGCGAAGCGGCAGCGCGACCCGTATATCGCCGCCTATGCAGAGAGGCCGAAGCAGCCCGCGCCGAGGCGATGACAGGGGCGGCCCGAGCTTTGGTCACCGCCAGCGGCGGCCCGGATCCCGCGCTTCTGGCGCGGGCCATCGATTCGATGACAGATGGTCTTTGGCTGCAAATGCATGTCCACGGCCCGCGAATGTCCAGAACCCGCGCGCTTGAACAAGCGCTGGACCATCTAAAGCTTCTCCTTCCGCATCTAGCCGACCGTATCTGACCTCCCGGTGGGGGGCTGATCGTATATCAATCCCGGCGATCCTGTCAGACAGACTCTAGCCAGTCTCAGTTTCCCAGGAGCCGCAGAAACTTAGGCGATGCAAAGCTGACGCCACTCGGCGAGAGCAGCGGCGCGGTTGAGCTTGAAATTCTGTCGGCTGGTGAGGCTGCGCTCCGAGTTGAAATGGTTGAAGACCGAGGCGTGGACGGAAGCAAATTTCTGCAAACTTCGCATGCGCCGAAAGCGTTGCATTGCCCGCTCTCGTCGTCGGAATGGCAGGTGCGAGTTCTCCCCCCTGTTGTTCAGCCAGCGGCCCGTTTCCTGCCTGTGGGCATTGCCGATGTCTTTCATCGCCGCACCGTAGAGGACCTCAACTGGTCAGTCACCAGAACATGAGGTCGACCGTGGCGTTTCATTGATTTTCTGAGGAATTTCAATGCGGCCTTCTTATCCCACGTCTTCGTGACGTAGCTTTCGAGAACCTCACCTGCGTGATCGACGGCCCGCCAAAGGTAGTGCCGTTCTCCATTTATCTTCCCGAACATCTCATCCAGGTGCAAACGCCCATGCGGTCAGGACCGAAGCCGATCGGCGCGTTTCTTGCAGATCTCGGACGCAAACATCGGACCAAACCTTTGCCACCAGAACCGGATCGTTTCGTGGCTGACATCGACGCCGCGCTCGTGAAGCAGATCCTCGACGTTGCGCAGTGACAGGGGAAATCTGACGTACTACATCACCGCGAGACGAATGATCGCTAGGCTGCTGTGGAAGTATTTGAACGGATCGCGCTTCGACATGCTGAGAAGCTACGAGCGCCCTGCCCGCCCAAATCGGATACCTTCTAAAAACGCCCGGCCTATTACCTCGCGCCAACCTGATTTCCTTTGGCATGACCTCTCGGATATCGTCCGGATGGGCGAAGCCATGTTCCTGTTGCTTAGCATCCACTTTCACACGTGCTTGCGTCCACCGGTCTCGAGAAACCAGTCGTCCGGATAGGGATACCACCAGTCCTGCACAACAGGCTTGTGATCGAGAATGACCATCTTCGAGCGTCGGAATGCATCTAGACCCTGGCGACCGAGTTCTCGGCCGAGGCCCGATGACTTCCACCCACCGAATGGCAGGGCGTCGTTGTCGATCATCGGGTTGTTGATCCAGACCATTCCCGCCTGAAGACGCTCGGCGGCTTCGTGCGCCTCGGCCAGGTCGGTGGTAAATATTGACGCCCCAAGACCGAAAGGTGAATCGTTGGCCATCGCGACGGCGGTCTCAAAGTCGGGCACCCTGACAATGGCCGCAACCGGGCCGAATACCTCTTCCTTCATGATATCCATGTCGGGCCTGCAGCCGGTCAGGATGGTGGGTTCAAAAAACCATCCGCGGGTCCGACCCGCTGGCACCCGGCCACCACAGACACATTCGGCCCCGCGCGCAATCGCGTCGGCGACAAGGCGTTCGACCTTCTGGCGCGCCGCCTGCGACACGAGGGGCCCGATCTCTGATTTTTCTAGGCCGCTTCCGATCCTCAGCCGGGACGTTGCATCGGCAAATGCCCGGACAAAACGGTCGTGAACCTCGTCGACGACATAGATTCTTTCCGTCGACGTGCAGACTTGTCCCGACAGGTGAAACGCACCCGTGACCGCCCCCGCAGCAGCGACCTCTATCGGGGCACTGGCCGAAATGATCATCGGGTCGGAACCGCCTGCCTCGATCACTGAGGGCTTCATACGCCCGGCCGCTGCCGCTGCGACCTTGCGGCCAGCGGCAACCGACCCGGTGAACGCGACCGCGTGCGTGTTCTCGCATTCGATCAAAAGGGCGCCCGTCGCGGCATCGCCAGGAAGGCAGGCGACAAGACCTTTCGGCAAGACATCGAATACGCTCATGAACTTCAGCGTCGAGAGCGTGGTGGCTTCCGCCGGTTTGATGATGCATCCGTTCCCTGCCGCCAGCGATGCGGCAACGGTCCAGCATGCCAGCAAGATCGGGAAATTGAATGGCATGATGTGAACCGAGACCCCGTAGGGTTCATACCGCGAAAATTGTAATGATCCGGCCTGGGTCGAACCCGCCACCTTGCCCGCGTCATCTCGGGCCATCTCGGCGTAGTAGCGGAATATCGGGGCGCAATTGGCGACCTCGCCAATTGCCTCCGGGTAGGGCTTTCCCATTTCGCGGCTCATTAGGACGGCACACTCGGTCATGTCCGTTTCCTCGATGCGGCTTGCCAGCCGATGAAGATACGCTGCCCGGCTCTTGGCGTCGAGACGGCACCAGCCGGCCTGCGCGACGCCGACCTCGGCCACGATGGCTTCGATATCGCGCGGCTGCATGACGGCCCGTTCAGCAAAGGCTTCCTCGGTCGCCGGGTTCGAGACGGGCTGTGTCACCGCATCGTAACAAACGAAGTCCGGCGCCAAATAGTATCTTGCAGACAACGTCTCGTTCATGCGGGAACTCCCTGTATTTCCAAGTCTTCGGCAGCAAAAGAACTGCCACGTACGCGCCAGTCAGGCAGATTGCGCTTCATGAGCGCTTCGATTCGGGTCAGGCCCGATCGCTTCAGCGCGACCCCAAGATGGCCCAGAACTCGTGGCAAAAACCGCAGGTATCCCGGGAACCATAGGCGAGCGACCACACCGGCAATCCGCGCATGTTGCTGAGCGCCCAGCCAGAGATTGTGCCACACAATATCGTCGCGAGTTCCAGCCGTGGCCGGGGCTCTTTTCAGATATCGGTCGAGCATCCGGTCTTCCAGACCGGGCCCCAAGTCGCGGCGCGCGCCATGCAGAACGGATACCAAATCGTATTCCAGCGGTCCGACAACAGCGTCCTGAAACTCCAGCAGTCCGCAGCGCGCAACCTCGGTGCGTTGCTCCAACAGCATCAGGTTGTCGCCGTGGAAGTCCTGAAAAACCAGGGTTTGCGGCCAGTCCCCGTTCGAAGCGAGGGCTTGCGACCACAAATCGCGGAATACTCCGGCGAAGTCCTCCGCGGCTCCCACTGTTCCTAGTTTGGGCGCAAACCAGCTTGAAGTCACGTCAGTCTCGACGAGCACCACGCGCAGGTCGTAAAGACAACGCGAAATGCTGGTCGCGCCGGGTCTGTGGTGCAGATGCACAAGCGCGTGGATGGCAAGTTCGTAGAGCCTGGTTTCATCGGCACCGCGGCCGGTGATCTCGGAATAGGTCGCTTGTCCGAAATCTTCGACCAACGCCAAGCCTGTCGCCACATCAACGCCTCGCACCTTCGACGCAGACAGCCCGAGCCGGTTCAGATGCCCGGAAAGCTGCGCGAATGCAGCAACCCCTGCCGGATATGTCCAGTCGTCCAACAACAGCAAGCGGTGGTCCGGCAGAAGGAATAACCGGCGGACCGAGTTGCCGGAGGACAGCGGAACAACCCGCGCCTCCGCTAAACCGTGTCGGGCCAGAAACACAGCGATCGGCGCCGGTGCATCTTTCGTGCTCGCAATCTGCGTAAAAATGCCCGGGCCGCCATTCATCTGATCATGTAGACCTTCTTGACGGTCTCATGGACGGTGCAGACACCCTTCCAGTCCTTCGGGAAGAAGGCAGCTGTATCCGGCGTGATCTCGATCACATCACCCGACTGGTGAACATAAGTGCAGCGCCCTTCAAGAAAATGGCAAAGCTCGTCACGGGTGACGTGGCATTCCCACTCGCCGGGTGTGCAGATCCACAATCCGCATTCCGACTGTCCGTCAGGCCCTTTGTGGAGCAGCTTGCCCGAGGTTCGGGACTGGCCCTTGACCATGGTGGTGATCGGCCCCCAATCGACCGTATCGGTGATGTCCAGCGGCTGGCGCATTACGGGTGTCGTCATTTGGTTGTCCCTTCAGACCAGCATGTAGATGTTGCGAATGGTTTCGGTGACATCGGCCTCGCCGGACCAGCCGGCAGGGAAAAGGACACAGGTCCCGGCCCGCACTTCGATCGCTTCGCCTTCATCTGACCGATAAACGGCGCGTCCCTTCACGAAATGACAGAACTCGTCGCGCGGAATGGAAAGCCGCCAACGGCCCGGCGTACATTCCCACACCCCGGCTTCGGGACTGTTCCCCGGCCCCTTGAACAGAAGCCGTCCGGAAGAACGCGATACTCCTTCCACCATGTCCGGTTGCTGGCCCCAGTCCAGGACATCGGCGAATGCCGTGGCCCCGTGGATGTGAGGGGCGCTCGATTTCAGGTTGCTCATGCCTTGTTCTCCACCAGTCCGGTCAGCAAACGTGCCGCCTTCTCCTGGCCGTTGGCCGCCTGCATATGAGCCGAAGTCTTTCTCAGGCGCGCGGCCATGGTCTCGTCTGTCAGGCAGGCTTCGATCTTTTCGATCATTTCCTCGTCGGTCCAGTCGTACCGGTCTGATCGGAACCCGTGCCCGGTTTCCTGCACCCGCATCGCGTTGTCGTGGCCGTCCCAGACATAAGCCATGACAATCGCCGGCTTGCCGAAGTAAAGGCACTCAGTGAAGGAATTGTTGCCGCCGTGATGGATAACGGCATCGACTTGCGGGATCACGGAAGGCTGCGGATACCAGCTTTGAATGATCACATTGTCGGGCAGGTCCTCATAGGCGTCCATGTAATCGCCCACATTCACCAGAGCGCGGTAACGGCTCTTTCCGATAAGACTGATCAGGCGCTTCAACAGTTCGGTATCCCCTGCCCCGAGCGAACCGAAGGAAATGTACAGAAGCGGCCCGTCACTGTTCCTCTTAAACGCAGGAACTTCGTAGGGGTCATCCTGCCGTACGCAGCCTTCGAGGTACTGGAACCGGCGCGGATCAAGCGGTTCTGCACGATCGTAGGTTACGGGCTCCGGGTACAGCAGCAGGTTCAGATAGGGCGACGCCTCAAAGAACTGCCCAAGCGGATAGGGATCCTCGCCGGTGGTTGCAAGAAACGCATTGAAGTCTTCGTGAATCGGCTTGATGACCTCATTGAACTTCTTGCGGAACGCCGCGTGGCCTTCCTTGTCGTCGACCGACATACCAGAAAGATGCGGCGGGATTGCATCGTCTTCGATCTCGTTCTCGCTGCACGAGATGATTCGGACCCAGGGCACCCCGAATTGCTTGATCGCCGGGAACAGGATGACATTGTCGACCGCAATCACGTCCGGTTGGATCCTGGCCAGGATTCCGGGCAAGTCTTTTTGCGCCCACTTCGCGCTATCGACGATCGCCTCCCAGCATTCCTTTACGTAGTTGTCTATCTGATCGATTGGCGCCTTGCGGAAATTGGGAATGTGCCCGTTGATGAAATCCTCCCAGAATTTCGCCATCTGTTCCGGCGGCATCGGCTCGGACAAGTTCACGGGATGTGCTTCGAAGCCATAGCCCTCGTAAACCCCAACGAAGCCCGGATCGGACAGGAAGACCGCCTTGTGGCCCAGACGTTCGACCGCCTGAGCGATACCTACGGAATTGAGTGCGGGCCCAAAGGCCGCTTCGGGGAAAAACGCGAATGTCTTCTGGCTCATGTCGTATCCTCTTTTCTGTTTGTCAGCGCTTCAAGCATCGAAGATTCTGGTGTCCTTGGCCGACCATCCAACCGCGAGCGTATCGCCGATGGACAGATTCAGCCCTTCGGCCGCATCAGCTGTCAGCCGCACCATGACTGGTTGCGGTGACGACGGGGTTTCCAGATGCACCTGCAAATCCAGCCCGTGATAAGCCAACGCCGATATCCGGCCAGTGAGCTGGTTCAGATGGGGTTCAGGGTTTAGCAGCATCCGCTCTGGACGAACCGCCGCGACGAGCGTTGCACCATGGCCCAGGACGCCCCTATCCGTCGCAGTTATGGCCGCCCCGTTCCGGTCCTGGTACCCGTCACCGCTGCGTACCACCGGAAGAAAGTTCATCACCCCGATGAACTCTGCCGAGAACCGACTGTTCGGATGCTCGTAGATTTCGCTGGGAGAACCGATCTGCAGAAGTTTCCCGTCCTTAAGGATCGCGATCCGGTCGGCCATGACCAGAGCCTCTTCCTGGTCGTGGGTAACGACGATGAAGGTTATTCCGAATTCGTCCTGAATACGCTTTAGCTCGAGCTGCATCTCGCCCCGCAGCTTCTTGTCCAGCGCCCCCAGCGGTTCGTCCAGCAGCAGGATCCTCGGCCGCTTTACCAATGCACGGGCCAAAGCAACACGCTGTCGCTGCCCGCCAGACAGCTGATCGGGTTTCCGGGCGGCGACATGTGACAATTGAATTGTCTCCAATATCTCGTCGACGCGTGCTGTGATTTCCTTGCGCGGCAGCCTCTCCATCTCAAGCCCGTAGGCAATGTTCCGTGCTACGTTCAGATGGGGGAACAGTGCATAGGACTGGAACATGAGGTTGACCGGCCGACGGTGCGCGGGAACCGCCGAAATGTCATCTCCATCCAGCAGAAGGGCGCCGCTGGTAAGGTCCTCAAACCCGGCTATCATCCGCAGCAAGGTCGTTTTTCCGCTTCCTGACGCACCTAGGAGAGCAAAGAACTCGTTTTCATTGATATCGATCGAAACCTGATCGACAGCCTTGAAGGTGCCGAAGTGTTTTTCAACGTTTTGCAGGGAAAGAAGCGGTTTGCTCATTGTCCCGGAAGACCTCCACGGTTCAGCCTTTGCGACAAAGCCAGAGCGACCAGAGAAACGGACATCACGATCGTCGAAAGCGCGTTGATCTCAGGTGTCACGCCAAAACGGATCATTGCGAAGATCTGCATCGGCAAGGTGATGGAATCGCGCCCCGCGCCGGCAGTGAAGAAAGCAATGATGAATTCATCCACCGACAGCGTGAATGCCAGCAGCGCCCCTGCCACGATGGCCGGCATCAGTACCGGCAGAACGATGCGGCGGAGCGTGGTTAGGATGCTTGCACCCAGATCGGTCGATGCCTCCACAATGGACCAGTCGAAGTTCTTCAGGCGCGCCCGGACAACCGCGCAGACAAAAGCCAGATTGAACACCACATGGCTGAAGATAATCGTGTGCAGCCCCATGGTCACGTTCAGCATCGAGAAAAAGCTCAGTAGAGCGATGGCCAGAACGATGTCGGGAATGATCATCGGCGCGAAGATGATCGTTTCCAGGAAACGTCCCTTGCGGCGACGGATTTCCACCCCGATGGCAAGCAGGGTTCCCAGCGCCGTTGCCATGAGCGTCGACACCACCGCGACAATCAGTGTGTTGAGCGCAGCGCCCAGGATGTCCTGGTTCGAGAACAGGGCACCATACCACTTGACGGAAAAACCCGTCCAGGCCGTCGGCAGTCCGCCCTCGTTGAACGACAGGGCCAAGAGCACCGATATCGGGATGTAAAGAAACGCGAACACCCCCGACAAGACCAGCAGCATAAACCTTGTGGATTTGCGGTGGTCCATTGGTCAGTCCGTGCCATGCCGTGCGCCCGAGGCCCGCTCGGTCGCAAAGGTCTGAATGGTCAGCAGCCCCATCATGATCGCGATCAGGATCATCGACAACGCGGCACCGAACGGCCAGTCGTTCGCGGTCAGGAACTGCGCATAAACCAGGTTTCCGATCATCTGGAACTGACCACCTCCCAACAGGGCAGGCGTGACAAAATTTCCGATCGACAGGACGAAGACGAAGATGAAACCGGTGGCGATACCGGTTACGGTCATCGGCAGAATGACACGTCGGAACGTGGTCCAGCCAGTAGCACCAAGATCGCGCGAGGCTTCCGAGATTTCCGGGTTCAGGCGCGAAAGGGGCGCATAGCAGGCCAGGATCACGAAGGGTAGGTAATTGTAGACCAGTCCGATAACGACGGCTCCTTCGGTATAGAGAAGTCGCGGCATCTCGCCTTCATAACCCATCCACCGGGCAATGCCGGTGATCAGCCCTTCGCGGTTGAGCAGCACGATCCAGGCGTAGGTGCGGACCAGATAGTTCGACCAGAACGGCAGCACCGCGAAAAACAGAAGCGCCGGCTGCGTACGCTTTGGCATCGAGACGATTGCATAGGCAGCCATGTAGCCTATCACCACCGCAATCATCGCCGAAGTTCCGGCGATCGTGGCCGATTTCAGGAAGATTCCCGCATAAAGCGGATCGAACACCAGCGCTAGATTTTCCAGAGTGAAGGTGTATTCGACCCCGCCATAGGTTCCGCGCCGGAAGAAGGCCAGCGCAAGGATCAACAGGCAGGGGATGACCATGAACACCGTCAGCCAGGCCAGCGCCGGAGCTATCAGAAACTCGGGTCTTCTTTCGATGGTAGTCATGATCCGAATATCCGAGGGTTTTCCCGATGAAATCTGTTGGACAGGCAAGATGGTCCGGCCGAACCTATCGGCCGGACCAGAGAATGGCCGCACCCTCAGTTCGCGGCTTTGATCTCCGAAACGATCCGGGCGTATGCGCGCTGTGCCTCGCCCACATCCCTAAGCTGTTCGTAGGCCAGCATGTCTTCGGGCGAGTAACCCATGTTCGGGAAGGTATCGATCAGGCTGGGATCAAGAGCTTCCATCGCGGCCTTGTTCGGAACCTTGTAGAGAATGTTCTCGGCCGCCCAGCGATGGGTGTCCGCCCCGAGAATGTAATTGACGAACTCATAGGCCGCATCCTTGTTTTCGGACGCTTTGAGAATGACCATCGTATCGACCCATAGATCGCTGCCTTCTTGCGGGATCACGTACTTGATCTGATCGTTCTCGGCGATGCCGTAGTTGCACCAGCCGTCCCAGGCATGCACCAGGCTCGCCTCTCCGGACACCAACTTGGCGTAGAACGTGGTGTCGTCATAGGCCAGAAGAGTGCCCTTGGCTTGGATCAGAAGATCGCGGACTTCGGCCATTTTGGCCTCGTCGGTCTCGTTTACGGAATAACCCTTGGCCAGTTGCCCGGCAGCCAGCAGCCAGCGGTCGGTGGCGAGCATGGTGGTCTTGCCGCTCACGTCGTCGGACGGGGCCAGAAGGTCCATCCAGCTGTCGGGGGTCTCAGCGACCAGATCGGCGCGATAGCAGAGCCCCGTGGTGCCCCAGGCATAAGGCATCGAGAACGTGTTTCCAGGATCGTGCGACAGCTGCGTCGCAGCCTCATAGAGATTGGTGGCGTTGGGAAGCTTCGAATGATCCAGCGTTTCTGCCAGACCAAGATTGTGCAGCACCTCGGCGAACGGCGAGGACACGAACACAACGTCATAGCCGCGTCCGCCGGACGCGATCAGCTTGCCCATGATCTCTTCGTTCGTGGCGTGCAGCACCAGTTCGGCTTCATTGCTGGTAGCCGCGTTGAACGTGTCGATGGCGTCCGGCGCCATGTAACCGTCCCAGTTCGACACGACCAGGTCGCTCGCCATAACGTTCGTTGCGGTCAATGATATCGCTGCGCACGCGCTTGCGATCAGTCGATTGGTATGTCGGGTCATTCCGTTCCTCAACTGTTGTGGGGCGGATTTTCCGCCTTCAAGGCATCCGATTGGTCGACAGCAGCTATTGAAAGCCATCATCAGAATCTGTACTAATGATCTAACATGTACGTCAAATTGTATTCTCTGTTCTTTTGAGCGCAGCGGTATCGGACCTCGAGAACGGGTGAAATCCAGAGCCAGAATAAGGAAGTTCGATGCCCACCCCCCGCCAAAGTACGCGACTTGGCCACATTGATCTGGCGCGAAAGATTCTCGCGATCGCGCATGAGCGCGGGATGAGACGCGGCGACCATCTGCCCGAACAACTGCTGTCGGAATTGTGCGGCGTGTCGAGAACACCGATCCGTTCGGCATTTAAAATATTGTTTGAAAATGATTTTCTGACATGGCGGGAAGAAGAGGGATATTTCCTGGAACTGGATGATGCCGAAAGCCTGCTACAGGCGCAGCGCCGGTTGGAAGAATTTGAACAATCCCTGGCGCAAACAATTCTCACGGACCGCTCACTTCGCCGCATCGGGGAAGTAGAGTCGGTCAATGCGCTGATGCGAAAATACGGCGCATCTCGGCATATGGTACAAAATGCATTAAAAGTACTGTCTCAAGATGGAATTGTCACGCAACTTCCCGGCCGTTCCTGGTCATTCCAACCGCTTCTCGATTCTCCCCGCGCTCAGGAACAAAGCCTGAATTTCCGTATGGCGATCGAACCTCAGGCCATTCTGGAACCTAATTTCCGGCTTGATCCGAAGAAGGCGGGCGTGCTGCGGCTGCGGATGCAGGACATGTTGCAGGCACGCGAAGGCGGCATCGGTTCGACAACCTTCCTTGCGCTCGACACGGACTTTCACAGCTTTGTCGGCGAGTGTTCGGGAAACCAGTTCGCACGAAATGCGATCATTGCGCACCACCGGCTTCGCCGGGCTACACAGAGGGCGATTTCCATACCCGATTTCAGGTTGCGGCAGGCACTGAAAGAACACATCGAGATTCTCGAAAGCCTGCAGACCGGCCAGTTCGAACTGGCGGCTGACCTGATGTTGGTTCATCTCAGGCGGTCGCGCACGGTCCGCCCGGAAACCGTCAACCGTGGCGCGCCTCCGATGGTCCGTGGAGTCCGGGCTTGAGCGCGGAGCCAATCATTGCGCTGTTCCCCGAGGCCAGTTTTGGCGCGGCACTCAACTGCGTCGGGATAGCGCAAGCCTTGCGGGAGAGGGGCGGACGGCCGGTTTTCATTTGCCATCCAGGCTTCACCGGCGTTTTCGCAGAATATGGATTTCAGGAGTATCATCTGCCTGCCGGGGACCAGTCCCGCGAAAATGCCGACGATTACTGGCAGAGATTTATCCAGACGCACCTGCCCAATTTCCGCAAAGATGCCTGGGAGCAACTCGACACTTACGTGGCCCCAACCTGGGATGCCATCGTGAATACCGTCGAGACAGTGGAAGATGCCTTGTCCGATCTGCTGTCGATGATCCAGCCGGATGCCATTCTTCTGGACAACGTGATCATGTTCCCGGCGGTTGCCCGCGCGAACTGTCCCTGGGTGCGGGTGGTATCCTGCGCGGAAACGGAGCTTCCCGACGCAAATGTTCCGCCCTACCTGTCGGGGCTGAGGCCCGAAAGCACTACAGACCGGAAGCGGTTCGAACGGACCTACGAAAAGGCAGTCCGCAGCGCCCACAAGCGCTACAATCGCTTCCGGAAAAAGCGCGGGCTCGAACCGTTGGCTCCGGCGATCTTCCTGGAACCCTCCCCGGACCTGAATCTTCTGCTTGCGCCTTCAGCCGTCAGATACCATCGGAAATTACCCCTTTGCGAACCACAGTTCGTGTACCTTGAAGGATGTGTGAGGAATGAAACCAAGTTCGATTTTCCTCATCTTAAACGATCTGATACCCCCCTCGTCTACATGAGCTTCGGCAGTCTTGGCGCGATTGACACGGGCATCATCACCCGGATGCTGAATGTTTTTTCGAGTATTCAGGCGCAGTTCCTGGTGAATGTGGGTGGTTTTCTGGAATCCTACGGCAATGTGCCGGACAATGTTTTGCTAGGCAGTTGGTTCCCGCAACCGTCTGTTGTCGCGGAATGCGATCTGTTCATTCATCACGGCGGCAACAACAGTTTTTGCGAGGCGCTGTATTTCGGCGTTCCCAGCCTTTTGCTGCCCTATTGCTGGGATGGTTTTGACAACGCGCAACGCGCAGAGGCCACCGGAACCGGACGTTGGCTGGACCGAAACAACTGGAGCGAGGCCGAGTTGCAAGGAATCGTTGAGAGCATGCTTGCGAGCAAGGACATGAAAGCGCGCCTTGCATCCATTTCCACCACGATGCAGGCCGCGCCCGGACCTGTCAAATCCGCGGACGCCATCATGTCGATGCTCGCTCGCAATCAGGACGCAGTACCGGTAGGCTGAACCGCAAGGTTATGTGCCTCGCATCAATGCCGCGTTCGTGAAGCAGATCCTCGACATTGCGCAGTGACAGCGGAATTCTGTCGTACAGCGTCACAGCCAGACGAATGATCTCCGGGCCGCTGTGGAATAGTTGAACGGATCACGTTTCAGCAATCTGAGAGGTTACGAGGCCGCCCTGCCAGTCTCAACCTGGTTCCTTCTGACACCACCAGCCAGTTTGCTTTCACAACACAGGTTGCCGGCCAACCAAGCCCTCTGAAATCTCTGGCTTTACCGCTCCTTGCCACACCGGCTGGTACGATTCCCTAGAAAAAAGCCGGATTTCATGTTATGGATCAAGTGCCTGATTGATGCGGCCATTTGCGGCACGCTCTGGGAAAATCGACCGACTGGGGGAAGAATGCCCGGCTTGCATGGCGGCGGTGTCCGTTACACTTCAGAAGATGTAAAGATCCCCTACGTTCAGAAAGACGAGCGGATTTTCAATGCTGCCGAACCCGGAGACGGAATTTTCCCGGCACAACTCAAGCTGCAACTGGAAAGCGATGCCGCGCGGCGCGCCCGAGAAGCTGACGGCCCGGCATTGCTGCTTGACCTGACCTCGCCAGGCGCCCAGGCGCTGCCGCGAGATGCAGAGGGCGCTCCTGATGTCGACCGGGTGATGTTTTATCAGCAGATCATACCGGGGATTGCCCCGCCGGGACCTACACCGGGAGTTCTACGGAGAGTTGCCGACAGGCTCACAAGATCTGCGCGGCCCGGGGACCTCGTATCGGGCAAGCCGGTGCTACCGGCAGCCTACACGTATTTCGGTCAGTTCCTCGCTCATGACCTGAGCCACATGACATGGAACGCCACGATCAACGGATGGGAGAACGCCCAGAACTTGCACGCCTTAGATCTCGGTTCGCTGTTCGGATTGCGCGTTGCCGAGACTGCCCTGAACAGCGTGGCGCATGCGGGGCACGACACCTGGATCGGGCTCGATTCGGGTAGCCGCGCCGCTGATCTGCCGCGCAGCGGTGCGGATGGCACCGCCGTATGCACTGACCGGCGGAGCGACAGCAACCTGGGCCTGGCCCAGATGACCGTATTACTGATGCGGTTTCACCAGCGCGCAGCGGCCCAAGCCGGGCTTTCAGTCACCTCGACCGATCAGGCAAGTCGCTTACCCGGCGGCATGTTCAGGCGGTCGTGTTGACCGATTACCTCAAGCGTCTGATACCCGACCACGTCTATAACGATGTTCTCGACCACGGACGCAAGATCGTCGCCACCGACGCCGCGGCGCCATTCGAGATCCCCATCGAATTTGCTGCTGCCTGCTTCCGAATCGGCCACAGCATGGTGCGCAGCGATTATGTTCCCTGGCTTCCCGACGACGTTCTTCCTAGCTTCATGAAGCGAGATGTCTCTTTCGAGGACCTTTTGGATTTCACGAAGGACGGCGGGAAGCTGGCAGGCGGCCACCTACCCAGAAACTACGTACAGGTTTGGCGTCATATGGCCGGCGATCCGCAAACACCCGCCGGCGAAGCTGTTGCCGCGGCTGGTATCGATACGTGGATCGCGAACGATCTGAGTTACGTGCCCCGGCGGTTTTTCGAACCCCGGGCCAACGAGAACCTGCCGAACTCGCTGAACCTGGCACGCCGCACGCTCGAACTTGGGGTGAAGCTTGGCCTGCCGTCCGGACAGACTCTCTACGATCACATTGCCGGAGCGGGTATCGCAATGGCGCGGATCAAGGCCGATGTTCGCACGTTCCTGTTCGACCGGCAGTCGCGGTTCGGCGCCCTTTACACCGACACAACCCTTTGTACCCAAACACCGCTTTGGCTTTACAGCCTGATCGAAGCCGAGCTTGAGCCGGGCCCTTGCCTGGGCGAGGTCGCGGGCCGTGTGGTGATGGAAACATTCCATGCCGCGATCCAACGGAGCGGAGATAGCATTCTGAACCCGGCGCCTACCGGTGCAAGGATCCTGTTTTCAAGGGAGCTCAACACCCAGCAGGGGCCGCAAAATGAATTCAGCATGGTCGACCTGATCGCGGTGGCGGCCATGCCGGATCAATAAGTCATGGGAATCTGAAGACAGAGGAAATGAAAATGACCAATATCGTAGCGAACGTGAGCGAGCCGGTGAACAATGCGAACCGACAAGCCGGCATGAAAATTGCGGGCCAAGGGCTTGCGACCTGGTTGACGAACCACAGCAACAACTCCAATGCCAAGTCGAAGGACATCTTCGACGACCTCTACAATTCGGTTTCCGCCCTGAACGTTAACTTCTTTCTTGTCGACGATGAGCAGAATACCTTCAAACTTCTGCCTGTCGCCAATGGCTCCGGCGGGGTCATAGCCAATCAATTCGAAATTGATGGCACCACTGACAAGCTCATCATCCATGGGGAAAAAGACAACAAGAGTGGCCAGAACAAACCGATGACAATCGCGGTGCCTGAAGTCGTCGGCGCGGACACTATTGATTATCTCGAAAACTATGTGACCGATGTCATGGAAATCGCTCAATCCG
Source organism: Ruegeria marisflavi (assembly GCF_025673445.1). Lineage (NCBI taxonomy): Bacteria > Pseudomonadati > Pseudomonadota > Alphaproteobacteria > Rhodobacterales > Roseobacteraceae > Ruegeria > Ruegeria marisflavi. The sequence goes on along the minus strand of NZ_JAOVQN010000025.1, from coordinate 39,528 downwards.
GTTCGGCAGATGTCGAACTCCAGCTGCGCAACTACCTGCTGGCTTCGATCTTCCTGACACGCTGTCACTGACCGGAAAGACCCATCGCAGCGTCAAGGGCAGTGGCGAGCTTCGAGCGGTCTTCCTTGCGGCGGATCGGGAAGGCGGTCACGAACCAGTCGCGCACGCTGTGCGGTGTAGCGGGCTCGCTGCCCGCCCAGACGTCGGACACACGGCTCACGAAGCGCTCGGCGGCGGCCCTTGCCCGCATGCCATGTCCTTGACTTTGGAGCGCCGCGGCAAGCCAGCCCTGGATGTCGACGATACTATCGCCCGCGATTTCCGCCGCCTCAACGGCCTTGTCGAACCGGTCGAGCAGGAACAATGTCGAGGCCAGATAGCCCCAGATCCATTCAGGAAACACCTCGGACACCGCGAAGAGGCGCGTGACGGTGGCGTCTGCCTTTTCGCGCTCGCCGAACCAGGCGAAACCCATGGCGCATGAGGCAAGCGTTGTCGGGCTTACCGGGTTGAGTTTCAAAGCGAGGTCAAGATGCATCGACGCACGGGCAAAGGAGCCGTTGAGTGCCGCCGACCACGCCACCGCCCGTTGGTTGCGCGAATCCATGGGATCAATCTCGGCCGCCCGCGCGGCCAGGGCATCGGCCCGCTGTGTGTCCGCCACATTGCGGGTCAGTCCGGGCCAGACGACATGGCTGATGTTCGTCATGCTGGCAAGGCTGGTCATCGCTGGTGCATAGTCCGGATCCTCCTCCAAAAGACTGGAGAAGATCGCACGCGCTTCTTCAGCGCCTTCTGGCGTCCAACGCATCATGGCTCGGTCGCCACGCAGCCAGGTGTCATGACTGGTGGGGCGCGCGCCCGGCGTGCTCAACGTGGCGGCCAGCCTGTCAGCCGAGACGTAGCGCTCGATCGCGGCGGCGACCTGACGCACGATACTGAGCTGCGCCGCGTACCAGCCGCCGGTTTCAACATCGTATGTTTCGCTCCAGATCATCCGATGGGTGGGCTTTTCCGTCAGCCGGATGGTAATCGCGCGAACCGGATCGTCGTGCAGTTCGCCGGCCACCCCGTAATCGGCGCGCTCGTCGGAACCGGCATTGCGGTCGCCGTCGATTACCGACCATTCGCGGAACCGAGCAAGATTCGCCATCAGATCGGCGCGGAAGGTCCGGGCCAGGTGCTCGTCGGCGACGGGCGCAGTGAAGCGGTCAACCAGAAGGCGCAGCATCCGCCTCGGTCTGGGCGCGGCCTCCAGGGCATCTGCCGGCGGCGTCTTGCGGCTTTTGCCGTCAAGCACCCTGCGCACAGTTTGCAGGATTTCGGGCCCAGATTGGGCACCATGCGTGCGCGACAGGTACTCCTGCAATCGCGTGAACTCTTCGAGAGCCGGTGCCATGCTACCCCGCACCACGAAATGCCGAATCAAGGCCAGCGAGGCGACCTCGTTACCCGGTTCTTGCCGCAGGATCGCCTCGGCAGCGGCCCGATGGGAATCGGCATTACCGGCCGTCTGTTCCAGCACTCGTTCAAGCCCCTGCATCAACCGCCGCTTCCACGAGGCGCGCAGGATGCGAAGCCAGCCGTCGAACTCCGGGCTCAGCCCATCGGCATCGATGAGAATCCGGTCCGGCCAGCGCCCGTCACTGCTCAGCGTTTCGGGAACGCTGCCTCGGCGCAGGGCGTGTTCGAAACTGTCCAGGTCAGTCTGGAATGCCATTGCGTCGAGCATGACAAAGCGATCGTCTCTCAGCAGCAACCGGCGCATCCTCTCGGGGAGCAGGTGGTTCAACTCGTCCACGGTGTCGTCAAGCGGGCCCAGTACCGTTCCGTTCCGTGCCTCGGGCCACATCAGCGCGACAAGCCTGTCGGGCGCTTCGCAATGTCCCGGACACAAGGCGAGATAGCCAAGCAGGGACCGGGCATGCCGAGAGCCCGGCATCCTGCGCCTGCCATCCGCGCCAATGAGCCCGGTCTGCCCAAGCACCGCGATAACTGCGTTCTCGGACTCTGGCGGGCCCGTCGAAGCGGAGGGCGCGTCGATGACACGGAACGCTTCGATCCACTGGCTCAGGTTCTTCAGCCGCTGGGTGCCGGCGGCCTCGAACCGTATGCCGTGCTCGGCGCTCAGGCCGTCGCGGATCACTTCGGATACCAGGCAGGTGCCCGGCTGCGCCTGTTCCTGCAGTCGGGCCGCCACGTTCACAGCGTTGCCCAGCACATCGCCGTTCCTTTCGATGATGGGACCGGCATGGATCCCGATCCGGAACAGGTTCGGATCGCGCACCCCTGTCTGTATTTTCTGGACGATACGGTGGAATTCGATACCCAGCCGCACCGCGGAAACCGAATCCGGGAAGACAAGGAGTGCGCCGTCTCCCATAGTCTTCACGACGGCGCCGCCATGGCGGTGGGCAAGAACCCGCAGCGTGTCGAAACAGCCCGACATGAAATCGAGGGCGCTCAGTTCGTCCACTTCCACCCGGCGACTGTAACCCACCATGTCGACAAAGAGGATGGTGCGGACACCGCCGCTCTCCTCTGCACCCGAGACCAAGGGTTGCGCTGCCGGACTTGTCGACGCCATTCTGTCGCCACCTGAGAAAGAGGTCCACTGTGTCAACCTTAGACAAGTTGCGTGACTATTTCGACGTTGTTGATATTGCGCCGCCGGATTGGCCGGTTCGCTGTTGTCTGGCTCTGCCGACCCAGGCTGCGGCGGCGGCTTGGGGGGCGTTGCCGCCCGGTCTGCGCCTTGAAAACGGTCGGGTGGCGGGCGGACGGGGCCTGTCCTTCGACGCGGCAGAGACCAGCGCACTCGGCGAAGCCGCTGAACTGGCCAGCACGATAACATGGGGCGACGAGGCCGTCATGCCGCCCGATGCGCCGCTGGGCGAGGGTAAATCCTGGCGGTTGACGGAGTTGCTGGGGTTCTCGCCCGAACAGTCGGATGCCCGCAGCAGCTGGAACGAACGGCTGGACGGAACAGACTGGATCCCCCCGGCAGGGGCGCAAGCCACAGGTTGGATCATGGCCGAGGATGCGTTCGGTGGCGATCCGGTCCGGGTGCCGACCGATGCCGTGTTCCTGGGCACTAGCGCGTCATCCTACGCTGACACATCGGGATGCGCCGCCGGTGAAACCGACGCCGCAGCGCGGCAGGCGGCAGTTCTGGAACTGATCGAGCGCGACGCCACCGGTCGCTGGTGGTATGGTAACCGCGCGCGCGCGGTGCTCGACACCGCAAACCTGGGCCCCGAATTCGACGAGCTTCTCGGCTGGTTTGGCGATCGAGGCCGAAACCTTCGGCTCTTCGATATCACCACCGACCTTGGAGTACCGGTGGTGGCCTGTGTAACCGACGATCCGGAAACCGGTAGCGTGTCGATGGGGTTCGCCGCCGGGCTATCGCATCCGGTCGCTGCGCAGAAGGCCACCAGCGAGATGGGCCAAATGGCACTGCTGGTCGAGGCCGGATTGCAGACCGGGCAGATGCGTCCCGGATTGCGGCGCTGGTTGGCCGAGGTGTCGCCGAAAACGGCGCCGCTCGGTGCGCTGGCAACCGCAGCGCCACCGCGTCCGGCGGTCATGCCGGACGAGTTGCTGCCCGCACTACAGCAGCACGGTGTCCGCCTGGCATTCCACAACATGACGCACAACTTCGTCGGTGTGTCGGTCTGGCGCGCGATCTCGCCTGATCTGTGCCACTGGAAACCAAGATTTGGCAGGGCGCGCCTGCTGGCGCCAGACGAGGCTGACCTTGAACCGGCAGCCGCCGCGCCCAACAGTGTGATACTTCGCCTGTGATACTGTCCAAACCACCGACCTGTCAGACAAATTCCAGCCAGTCTCGGTTTCCCACGAACCGCAGGAACTCAGGCAGCGCCAAGCCTACGCAACTCGGCCAGAGCCGCAGAGCGGTTCAACTTGAAATTCCGTCGGCTGGTGAGGCTGCGCTCCGAGTTGAAATGGTTGAAGACCGAGGCGCGGACGGAAGCCAATTTCTGCAAACTTCGCATCCGAATGAAGCGCAGCATCACCCGTTTTCGTCGTCGGAATGGCAGTTGCGGGTGCTGTGGAAGTACGTGAACGGATCGCGTTTCGACATGCTGAGAGGCTACGAGGCTGCCCTGCCCGCCTCAACCGGATTCCTTCTGACACCGCCGGCGACCCGTTTCCTGCCTGTGGACATTGCCAATGTCCTTCATCGCCGCACCGAAAAACTCAACCGGTCGGTCACCAGGACATGAGGTCGACCGTGGCGTTTCATTGATTTTCTGAGGAATTTCAGGGCAGCTTTCTTGTCCCGCGTCTTCGTGACATCCCTCTGACAAAGCCATTTGAACGGATCACCTTTCGGCATGCTCAGAGGCCACGAGACCACCCTGCCCCGCTCAACCAGGTTCCTTCTGACACCGACCACCTACCGGACAAAGCCATCGAAACTTCAGTTGTGAGTGACCTAGTTCATGGTTAGAGTGGTCCGACATCCGTTAATAACTGAATATACGTGACCACTGTGCGCGGCAGTTGACGACCAAAGACGCCGTATCAGCATGTCGAGAACGAAGTCAGTAGGGAGCGCTTTCATGTCAGATCTAAGGACAATCGAAGACGGCCATCTGGAGCCAGTCGCCGAGGGGCTGGGCTTTCCAGAAGGTCCAGTCGCGATGAACGATGGGTCAGTACTTTTTGTAGACATCAAGGACCAGTTGCTCAGACGGTTAACTCCAGAGAACAAGATCGTGAATGTTGCCGAGCTGCCTGGTGGGCCAAACGGGTTAGCTATTGGCCCCGATGGTGCGGCTTATGTCTGCAATAACGGTGGCGTCTACACCTTCGTGAAAATCGATCCCTTGGCGCCTCCGGGTTCTGGCAAGACCCCCAATCCGGAGCGGGAAATCACCGTACCCTGGCCTGAGCGCCCAAACTACGAAGGCGGATCGATCCAACGGGTCGATCTGGACACCGGAGAGGTCAAGACGCTTTACTGCAAATTCAAGGGGAAATGCCTGATCGCACCCGACGATATCGTTTTCGACAGTGATGGTGGTTTCTGGTTCACGGACACCGGCATGCAAGAGGGAATGACAACCGAGTCAGGGTCAGTCTACTATGCCAAGACAGACGGCACGATGCTGAAACGCGTGGCCATTGTGCCCACTGCAAACGGTATCGGCATTTCACCCGAAGGCGACAAGCTCTACGTCTCTGACACGGTTTTCGGGCGCCTCTGGTCCATGGAAATCGTCGGTTCCGGCGAGTTGAAAAAACCAGACCCCGTACCACCGATGCCCGGCAAAGTTGTTCAGACCCTACCAGGCTATCAGTGGCTCGATAGTCTCAAGGTCGAGGCTGACGGACGCATTTGTGTCGGAACGATCTTTAACGGCGGCATCACCATATTCTCACTCGATGGGACGACGCAGCATCTGCCGGTCGATGACATTTTCACGACCAATCTCTGCTTTGGTGGAGAAGACATGTGTGATGTCTGGATAACCGCTTCGAGCACCGGAAAAATCTACAAAACACGCTGGCCGCGTCCGGGCCTCAAGCTGGCCTTTACCGCCTGACCTGTCGGCAAAGTCAGGAGAAAAAGAGTGTCGCCGCGCCCTGCGGGCACTCTTGACCGTACGGCCCTGGGGATGGGGCCGTTATCCTTATGGAGAGTAGCAAGAAGACCGCCTGTCGTGTTAACCTTCGTTAACATGGTTAACGCTGCCGCAAACGACACAAACGAGTCAAAGCACCCACCTGAGCGGCGGCTTGTGTCGGTACTGTTTACCGACATGGTCGGCTACACCGCGACAATCGAAAAGCTGGGCGAAGAGAAGTCCGTTCATTTTGCACGGATGCTCTATGAAATGCTTACCACCGTCGTTCAAGAGAACGGCGGCGCGGTAAGAGGTTTTGCCGGCGACAGTATCATGGCGATTTTTGGGGTTCCGGTTGCTCTTGAAGAGGCCGGCCTGAAGGCATGCAGGACCGCTGTGGCATTGCATGAAGCTTTTGCAGAAGCTGGCGACAACATCGAAGCGCGATTTGGCGTGCGTCCGATCATGCGCGTTGGAGTCTGCTCAGGATCCGTGGTGGTCGCAGCGGTCGAAGGAGAAGCGGGCGAACTGACGGCGGTCGGAAACACGGTCAACCTGGCATCTCGCATCCAGTCTCTGGCGCCAGAGGGCGGCTGCCTGATTTGCGACAACACCCGGCGACTGGTCGAGTGGCGCGCCGATCTGAGCTTTGAAGGCGAATACACGATCAAAGGCGTGACGCGGCAACAAAAGCTTTGGCGACTGCGGTCCATGCGAGAGGGAACCACCCGATTTGATGTCTCGGTCAGGCGGGGTTTGACCCGGTATATCGGGCGCGAGGCCGAGCTTTCCATCTTGGCCGACGCTTTCGATGCGAGCGCGACAGGGTTGCGGGCAGTCGATTTCGTAGCTGAGCCGGGTTTGGGCAAGACACGTCTGATTTTCGAGTTCCTGCGCAGCGAGAAATCAAAACCGGCCAGGATTTTCACCGGCCATTGTACCTCGGACGGGCAGCAGGTTCCGTTTCTGCCGTTCATCGAGGTCGTACGTAATTCATTCCGGATCCAGGACGAAGATGAACCAGAGGAAATCGCCGGCAAATTGCATGCGGGCCTTGAGCGCAGGCGGTTGTATACGGAAGAGAATCTTGGTCTCTTGATGAATCTTCTTGGACTGGTGCCCCCGGAGGGGTCGCTTGAAGGCCTTGATGGAGTTCTCGTGGGGTTGCGTATACGCGACCTGTTGCCTGCACTGCTCAAGGCGCAATGTGATATGGGCCCCGTGATCCTGCTGGTCGAGGACATTCATTGGATCGACAGCGCGTCCGAAGACATGCTGCGAAAGTTGATTGGCGGAGAAGAGTTCGTCAACCTGTTGATCCTGACCACCCGACGACCGGAATACATGCCGGACTGGTTCAAGAATGAGGTTGTGCAGACCGTCGCGCTCAAACCGCTTTCGCACGAGGATATTCGGAACTTGTTGCAAAGCCGGTTGCAGGTCGAAACGCTGCCTGGAGACCTGATCCACGAGGTTGTCGAGCGCTCAGGCGGAAACCCTCTCTTTGGCGAAGAAATCCTTATTTATCTGGGCGAACAGGGCGCATTGAAAATCGTCGACGGCCACGTGGAATACGATCCCGACTCTGGTATTGGCGTCTTGCCATCCAGCATGCAAGCCCTTCTTTCAGCGCGGATCGAACAGCTTCGCCCCGAAGACCGCGCGATCTTGCAAGCGGCCGCCACGATCGGGCGACATTTCGATCCCGGCCTGTTGTCCATGGTTGTCCCGGATGCAGATCAAACCGGCGCGACGCTTGAACGGCTTCAGGCCCTTGATCTCGTACACCGCAGGGAGAACTCATCGGACTACATGTTCAAGCACGTGCTGCTTCGCGACACGGTGTATCAAAGTCTGTTGTCGGACCAAAGGGCCGAATTACATCTGATCATTGCCGAGGCCTTGGAAAGGCGCAATGCCAACCGGCTGCCGGAAACGGCAGAGACATTGGCCCATCATTATTTGCAAACAGATCGAACAGATCTGGCCTTTCGGTACACGGCGCTTGCCGGGGCAAAGAGTCTTGGAACTTACTCGCACGATCAGGCCAATCGCTACTTTGCGACGGCCTTGCAGCTCTATGAACAGGATCCTGACTGTGCCAGCGATGCTGCTTTTGCGGAGTTTCTGGGCAATTACGCGCTTTGTTCGAATATCTCTCTTGATATCATGACGACGATCAACCTGGCCAAAAGGATTGAACCAGTTCTGAACAGGATCGGAGACAATGGCGACCACGTCCTGTTCCTGCACCACTATGTTTCCTGTTTGGTCTGCAACAGTCAGTTTCACGAGGCATTGCGTGTCCAGCGAGAACTGACTGAAATGGCAGAGCGCCTTGGCGACCCCAAGTCGCGCGCCTATGCCATGGTAAACGAGCTTTCCGTGGCCATCTATAGTGCGCCCATTTCAAACGCTGAATTCGAGGCCAAGAAGAAGGATATCGAGACGGCCTTAGCCAGTTTCGATGATGCCTATCTTCAGAATTTCTTTTTGGCCACGGTCGGTTGGAACGAATTGACGCGCGGGCGTGTTGTCGGCGCCCGCGAGACTGCCGAGCTCATGATCGAGTTCGGCAAGCGGCACAATGACCCTCGCGCCTTGGGCTATGGCACCGCGATGAAGGCATTGGTCGCAGTGGTGACCGATGATCACGACGCAGCGTTGAAGCTGTCCGAGGAGGCCTTGAGTCTATCCCGAGCGGAGTTCGAAACTGCCATCGCCGAGTCCTCGCGCGTGGCCGCGCTGGTCGCGTTGGAGCGCCCCGGCGCGCTTGAGGCGGTCCAGGAGTATGTCGAAAGAAGTGCCGCCGACGGCTGTACGCTGTTCAGCGGTGTGCCGCAAACAATGCTGGGCGTAGGGCTCGCATTCCAAGGTCAGATTGCCGAGGGGCTGCAACAAATCAAGAATACGATAGCCATGCGCGAAGCAGAAGGAATGCAGATCGGGGCCGACTGGAACAGGCTTTTGCTGAGCGAAGTCTATATGCAAATCCTGTCTGGTGAAGGTGGTGCCTCGCTAGGCGTGCTGCTGCGAAACTTCCGAACATTGGCGGGCGTAATGATTACGGGAGAAAAACAAATCAAGGAGCTGATCAGCAAGGCACGGGAGAACCCGCAATTCGATACGGACGGCCACTATTATGCCCGAGGCGAGATGATACTTGGCCTGCTGTGCAAGGCCAAGAAACGTAGCCAGAACGCGATCCACCATCTTGAGACAGCGCACCGCCTGATCGCGCCAACCGGTGCCTCGCCCATGCTGGCCAGGATCGAGGAGGCACTGGCGGAACTGGCGGCCTAGCCGGAAAGCTGGGCCAGGTAGCGAATAGCAGGCAGACTGGGCAACATGGTGTAAGCGCCACCCCGCGTGATCACGAACCTGGGAAAACCGCTGAGCCTGATTTGGCCGCCGTCGCGCAAGGTCAGTTCAAAGGCGCTAGTTTCAGGCACGTTTGCGCCCAAGAGCGGATCATTTGTTCCGGTAATTCTGGGGTCTTGCAACCCAAAGTTGATCCAGTCGCACATGACCGCCTCAAACTGCGCTCCGTAATTGGCGCCGATGAAATTGCCAAGCAGACCGTGTTCGCCGGTTTCCGGGTCCGGCCCATACGACATCCCACGTCTGACAATACGGCGCGAGTAGTTCGAGACCCGCTGCACGATAGGTCCACCACGCGGGTTGGCCCGTCGCATGTGGGATCCGGCAGGGCATCGCGATGAGAGGGTATAGTCGTAATTCGTCAACGACAGATCTCCCCTCTCATCTGAATTCGGCGACAACTCATAGGGTGTTCCATTGCGCCAACGCCCGCACATCTGCGCGGCAACCACCTCGCGCAGGGCGTCGTGACGGCTCATGCCGCCGCAGATACTCGCCTCGGCCCCCTCGGGCAAAAGTTCGAACTGCTTGGGGTGTTTCTCCAGCTTCGCCGCAGCTTCGCTCAGGTAAGTCTCGAAAGCATCGGTTTTCTGCTGCAAGACCCGGAACGCGTTGAAGGAACAGTCGTGAAACACCTCCTTGGGCTCTGGGATTGCGAATTCGACACCCTCGAAATGTGTGGGATAGCCCAATAGCGCGGTGCCCAGAGGATCCTTGGGTTCGTCAACGTTGACCATTTCGGGGTCGAAGATATGCTTGAAACGCGGTTGGGAAATGCCGTCTCGATAGCCAAAGAAGACCTTGCCCTCGGGCAGGTTGCGGCCATCGCGAACGCCCAGAACGGTGAACGCTTTCGCCACTTGCTTTTCGACCGGGTCGAATTTCTCAACATCGTTGGAATAGATCGATGCAACAATATGGATACGGTCGGGCTGGTCGAACGGGCTCGGCCAGTTCTCAGGCGCGCTGTCGCCGAAATCGCCCAGCTTAACGGCGCGCTGTGCCATTCCCTCGGCATATTCAGTGGGAAAGGTTGCAAGCTGGCTTGCTGGCAGACCCAGGGCGCGCAACCCTTCGAACGTAATTCCTATATTGAAACAGACCTCGGGAGCGGGGGGCGCCCAATTGGCCGAGCGTGTTATGCGCGGGACAGTCTCGTCTGTACCATCGGCCGAAGCGGCCAGGAACCGCCGTGCTGCATCCCTGTTGGTGACTTCCAGCATGAGGTGGCGGACGTTGTTGTGTTTGTAGCCCCTCAGGATATTGCCTTGGACCTTTTCGGCGTCAAAATCGTCTTCAGGATTAATGTTGGACATCACCATCCCACCCCGAGTTTATTTCTTATCTGTGCCGCCGAGTAACCGGGATAACCGCGATAACCACCACCGAGCGAGATATTGCGGTTCGAATGCAGTTGGAGGATCAGCGAGCGCGGAAGTGACTGTAGTTCGTGCGGCGGATCGTTCGGTTTTCTTCCGGCCTGCACATCCTGGAGGGCGAACAGGTCAAACGGATAATCAGGTGCCTGAAACAGGTCGTGCGCCCGCACCCAATCAATGAAAGCTTCGACATTCTCCTCGCAAGGATAAAGCTTATCGCCGCCCTCTACTTCTTTCATCAGGGCATCAAAAACGCTTCCGATCGTGGCGATGAAGTCGCGGATGTAATTGCTGAAATCCCCATCATAAACGGAGATCATACAGATATAATCTTCGACCAGAAGGAACCGAGCAGAGTGCACGGTACCCACATTGTCTAGACCGGCAAAAATTTCGTCCACATTCTGGGCCAGAGCCATGACCGCCTTTGCACGCCCTATCGGCGACGTGTCTCTGAGCGGCATCAGCAGGTTCATCATTCGCTGTGTGCTGTCGCTGGGTTGTGGCGAGGGGCGCGGTCCGCCTGGCAGTTTGGGTCTGCCCTCTCGCCAGACCCAATAGGGAACGACCACATATTTGGAAAGGAACTGAAACCAGCCGCGTTCCGGCAAGCTATTGATATACCGGTTCAGCCATCCGCCGTCCTCGTTCATGCCTTACCCTTTCGCGCCACTGAAGGGGCAGGGAATACCGCCCCGCCGGTTGCTGGAATATTCGTACACATCCCTGCGGATATCCAGGATCGGATCCCCCGACGGTTCGATCCCCGGAGTGAGATGCCAGGGATTGAAACTCAGCTTTTCGGAATGCGCCTCCTGATCTTCTGGCACATGCTTCAGGGTCAAGGTCCCCATCATGACCCGCTTGCGGTGCGGCGGCCATTGCCGGGTGGAATCGTTGAAATCGTCACCTTCTTCGCCGATATGCATGACCAGCGAAAACCGCTCGGTGCGATCATCCGCAAGGCGGTCTATCATGTCTTGTTTCAGGAACTTGTCTTTTGGCGGCTCCAATGGATTGGTGTTCAAGACACCTGCAATCGGTGCCCAGGTAAACCGAACCCAGCGCGTCTCTTCCTCCTTGCCAGTCACCACAAAGGTATGCACCGCATGATAGGCAGCGCGAACGTAGCTTACCGGCGCACCGATCGAAGAGGCATCGATGACCGCAGGTTGTGCCCAGACATGTTTGTTCGCAAAGGCGATCGCTTCCTCGTTCGGCCGTTCAGTCTGCCCCTGATAGGGATCCGGCATCGGCAACTCCAAACGCAGATAATCCTTGATTTTCTGCCAGGCTGTCTCGCGCTGGCAGGGTTTCGGCCTCGCGGCGAGGGCGAACTTGAGGAACTTCTTGGGCGTGGGCGCGAAGAACACCGGAAGCGTCATGGCAACCAAGTCGGTAGACTTGCCGTTCTTGAGGTGAAAACGCACCGCCATTCCTCGGACGTCAGACCATCCATCATGTTCGGCCACAACACCCATCCCGTTGGAAAACCGCACGTCCACAGCGACACCTTCTGGATTGGTCGGCGGCTGGAAATGCTCGGCAACGCAAAAATCTTTTGCTACTGGGGATGGCATGAAATGTCCCGTCACCCCAACGCCAACAGTATGAACCGGCCGCTTTTCCGTACTCCCGCCTGGAATATCGAGCGCCTCAACGATGTCTTGAACAAGCTTCGGATCGGCCATCGATTTCCTCCACGTTGACGAAACGAACGGTTGCCCGGTCCAGTCTCTTACCCACCTTATAGCAAAACCCATGGTCTGAAGACTCTTTTCGGGAGCTAGTGAGCCTCCCCATCTGAATTAATGGGATGAACTGCCTTCCCACCCAAACGCAGCTACGGTTGCAAGGAATGGTGGAGAAGAGGAGCATTCTGATGGATATTGCGGTTATTGGGATTGATCTGGGCAAGACGGTTTGCAGCCTGGCGGGTTTGGATGCGAAAGGCGAAGTTGTGTTTCGCAAGCGCCTCCAGCGTTTTCGCCTTCTGGATTTTCTTGCCGACTTGCCACCCTGCATCGTCGCCATGGAAGCTTGCGGCGGGGCGCATCATATTGGGCGATTTTGCCTGTCCAATGGGCACGAGCCGCGGTTGATGTCGCCGCTCTACGTCCGGCCATACGTAAAGGTCCACAAGACGGATGACCGCGATGCCGAGGGTGTTGCCGCGGCGGCGACCCGCCCGACGATGACTTTCGTGACCGTTAAATCGGAAGAGCAGCTTGACCTGCAAGCGATCCATCGCGTCCGCGAAAGGCTGGTCCAGGAACGTACGCGTTTGCTCAATCAGGTCCGTGGGTTCCTCATGGAGCGTAGCGTACGCCCGGCAAAAGGACGACATGCATTCCAGCGAGCGCTGCGTGATCTGATCGCTGAGGACGCGGGTGAGCTGTCACCACGCATCTTCGGAATGCTGCGGGACATGGCCCGCGAGTTGGATGGACTCAACGACCGGATCGCCGAGCCGGACAGGGCGATCGCGACGATCGCAAGGAAAGATGCCGATATGCGGCGTCTTATGACCATCCCCGGCATAGGTCCTGCGATCGCCACTGCCCTTGTTGCCGCGGTCGGTCAGGGAGAAAGCTTTCGCAAGGCGCGTGACCTTTCCGCCTGGCTCGGCCTGGTTCCACGGCAGGTGACGACCGGTGGAAAAGCCAAGTTGATCGGCATCTCGAAGCGGGGGAACAGCTATCTTCGGAAACTGTTCATTCACGGTGCCCGAACGGTTCTCCATCTGGTCAGAGACAGATCCTCACCACTCACTTGCTGGGCGGAAGATCTAAAGGAGCGGACCCACGCGAATGTCGCGGCAGTGGCGGCAGCGAACAAGCTGGCCAGGATCGCCTGGGCAGTTCTGACCAAAGAGGAAAGTTACATGCCAACGGCACTGACCGCGACCTGATCCAAGGATCGAACACAAGGAACCTGCGAGCGAAGGAGAGATGGACCAACAGCCGATCGGCGTCTTGTCAGTTTGTGGTGGACCATGGCCGCTCAGGCCGGTGAAGTAATGAAACACAGGGCGCGCGACTTCCCATCTTGGTCAGGGGCGATCCAACCAACCCCGCGAAAAGACCGAATACATAGAAGCAGGGCAAACGGGTCGCCTCGAAAAAGCGCTTACAGGGGAAGGCAGTTCATACATGGTCCACCGTTATGTTTAGGAAACGGAGGACAGAGAATGGGGCTTTCAGACGGATGAGAAACGGTCTCCATGACGACAGGATAGCTGCCCTTTATGCCGCGCAGAGACAACGCCACTCCGAGAGAGCGGCGGCGCTGTGGTGCTTAAAGTTGGCTCGTGAGGTGAGGCTACGATCGACATTGAAATGGTTGAAGACCGAGGCGTGAACGGCGGCGAAAAGCTGCAAACTTCGCATCCGACGGAACCGCAACATCGCCCGTTCCCGTCGTCGGAATGGCAGGTGCGAGTTCTCCCCCCTGTTGTTCAGCCAGCGGCCCGTTTCCTGCCTGTGGGCATTGCCGATGTCTTTCATCGCCGCACCGTAGAGGACCTCAACTGGTCAGTCACCAGAACATGAGGTCGACCGTGGCGTTTCATTGATTTTCTGAAGAATTTCAATGCGGCCTTCTTATCCCACGTCTTCGTGACGTAGCTTTCGAGAACCTCACCTGCGTGATCGACGGCCCGCCAAAGGTAGTGCCGTTCTCCATTTATCTTCCCGAACATCTCATCCAGGTGCAAACGCCCATGCGGTCAGGACCGAAGCCGATCGGCGCGTTTCTTGCGGATCTCGGACGCAAACATCGGACCGAACCTTTGCCACCAGAACCGTATCGTTTCGTGGCTGACATCGACGCCGCGCTCGTGAAGCAGATCCTCGACGTTGCGCAGTGACAGGGGAAATCTGACGTACAGCATCACCGCCAGACGGATGATTTCTGGGCTGCTGTGGAAGTATTTGAACGGATCACGTTTCGGCATGCCGTCAGGCTACGAAACCGCCCTGCCCGCCTGAATCGGATGCCTTCTGACACCGCCGACTGATTTACATTTGGTCTGCCCGCACCAAAAGATCATCCTCCCTTTGCGAGACTGGTAGGGATACGTGAAAGAGAAGTTTTTCTTAAAACACAAGCTACCTCCGCTTCCGCTGTCGTGTTATGTTGAGCCAGAAACAGATATTGAGGTCTTCGGGCGGTCACCATTACCCAAGCGAGGTGACAACCTATGACTACCCTTAACTTCCGAGCACATTGCTTTGCAGTGATTGCCGCAACTTTGGTAGCTAGCTTTCTTCCTTTTGAGCTTCGTGCTCAGGATCGAGAAGAAAGCCAAGCGATGGTATTGTTGCGTGGCTTGCCAACGTTGGGCACATCGCACAGCATCGCGATCATTGAGCTGGATCCGGAATCAGACCGTTTCGGAGACATACTAAGCGAAACAGAACAGCCTGACCTGGTCCATCCGCTACACCACCTGTACTACAGCCCAAGCGGTCGGCTGTATGCCACAGGGCTTGATCCGATTTGCAGCCTTGCCGAAGTCGGGCTGGAACGCGATGCGACTGGGGCTCCGACGGTGACCGGGTTCACTTGTCTTGAGACAGGTGGGCAGATGGTCGGCGAAGACATAATGTGGCACACATCAAACGGTGCCGAGTACATGTTCGTGACATTCATGGCCGGGCGCGGTGGCGACGATGGTGGTACGGTCGGTGTTTTCGACCCGCAGACCAATGAGGTCGTGAAGATCATCGAGGCTCGGCGCAGCCAGGTTGGCGAAGGCAAGCCCTTCATTATGTATCCGCACGGGATTTCGGCCTTTCAGGACCGCATGGTCGTATCATCGACAGTGCATCCCGATCTGGCCACCGGCGTTGGTAACAGCGTCGCCATCATCGATCTGAATACGCTGGAACCGATCGAAAACATTGTCGTCGAAAACGAAAAGCCGTTGAACTTTCCATCCTCGCCGGTGGAGGTGCTTTTTGCCCGCCCTGATCTGAATGAGAATATCGAACCGGCTGTTCTGGTGAACACCATGTTCGGTTTCGAAACCTGGAAAATCCCCTATGACGCATCGGCGAAAAGCTTCGGAACGCCGGAAGTCGTCTACAGCGGGGCACAAAACGGGACTGCGGTACCGCTTGAGTTTTACGGCAACGAGGACGAATTGTTTATTTCCCATGCTTTGCCGGGGGTGGTGAAACGCTACCATCTGTCAAAACTGCCCGAGTTGGTGTCTTCAGGGCCGGACATTGAGGCCGACCCAGGCGCGCATCACATCATTTTCTTTACCTCGAAATCAGGGCGGAAACTGATCGCGGTGCAGAACAATCTGCTGAACCTTGGCAATGCCGAAGATGGCGATCCCACAGATGTAGACTTCATAGCAGCAATCAACTCGCACACCATCACGGTTCATGATCTGGCCACGGGAGAGAGGCTGGCGTCCGTCGACTTTAAGGAAAAGTACAATAAGGGTGTGGAGAACGTCGAGGGTCTTTTCGGCTCGGGCTTCGTGCACCATCACTGAAGCCGCGTGGATATGACGCGACGACGTATCATAACGCTCGCCGGAGCGGCACTTATCGCTGCTCTGGCTGGTGCGGCGTTCCTGCCGCGCAATTCAGGACGTTCTCAGACCCCGATCGCTGGTTTCTCGGCGCCCTTCGTGTTCGGCCGTTTCTCGGTTCCGCCGGACAACCCGTTGACCGAAGAAGCCTTCGCGCTTGGCAGACGATTGTTCTATGACCCTCTCCTATCCGGGGATAACCGTGTGGCTTGCGCCAACTGCCATATCCAGGCTCTGGCGTTCAGCGATGGTGTGGCGCGGCCGATAGGATTGTCAGGAGACGAGCTGGACTTCAACAGCATGAGCCTTGCTAACCTACTATGGGGTCAAACGCGTTTCTTCTGGAACGGACGCGCAGTGTCGCTCGAACAGCAGGCGCTAATGCCGATCCAACATCCGGAGGAGATGGCTCAGGACCTTGACGAGCTGGTGGCAGAACTGCGCCGCGTGAAGATCTACAGGCGCATGTTCAGCAGTGCCTATGGCGACGTATCGGCTGGGAACTTAGCAAAGGCCCTCGCAACATTCATGCGGTTGCTTATCTCACAGAACTCGAAATACGATCGTTTTCTGCGTGGCGAAGTGAAGTTGACCGAGCAGGAGGAATATGGCCGCAAGCTGTTCATGGCACATCCCGATACGAAGGTTTCGCTGCGCGGCGGCAATTGCATCGATTGTCACAGCCAGTTCCTGACTTCCGGCTTCCGTGATCAGTTGGACGGGTTTTCCAACAACGGTCTGGATCCCGATGAAACCTTGGCGGACGGCTTAATGGCAGTGACAGGAAACTCGGCTCACAAGGGGTTTTTCAAGGTCCCCACGTTGCGCAACATTGCCGTGACCGCTCCGTACATGCATGACGGCCGGTTTGCCACGCTGGAAGATGTCATGCATCATTACAACGACGGGATCAAACACAGCAGGACCCTGAGTCCGCTGATTCTCGAGGCTGACAATGCAAAGAACAGTAAAGACGCAACCATCGGGCTGCGGCTTACACCCGTGGAAATGGCGGCGATAATTGCGTTCCTGCATACGCTGACCGATGAGCAGTTCCTGAGTGACCCGCGGTTTTCAAATCCATTCGAGGAAAGACTGTGATGCAAAATGCAAAGCTGGTTATTTCCGGACTAGTGGCAATAATGGTTTCCGCGGTCGCTGTGTCTTGGTGGGCAAGAGAACGAGCCGCGTCTGAACATGACGTGATCCTGACCTTTTCCGCCCAAGCCCAGGGCGCACCGATCGTTTTCGACACTTACGCCTATGACAATCCGGGCGGCCCCGGTCGAGTCCGGCTGCGCGATTTCCGCTTCTATCTGAGCAATATATCGCTGGAGAGCGAGGAAGCGGTCTATGTCGAACCGGACAGCTATCATTTGGTCCGTTTCGACAATCCTGAGGCGTCAGATACCATCAGGCTTGAGGCGGTTCCACTCAACCGCGTGGCCCGAGTTACTTTCTCGATCGGTGTGGATGCCGAGGCGAATAGCTCGATCGAAGTGCGCGGAGATTTGGATCCCAATAGCCAAATGGCGTGGAACTGGGAGGTTGGATACAAATTTGTCATGTTTGAGGGGAACCTGATGCTGGACGATCAGGAACAGCCTTTAGTCTACCATGTTGGCTTTTCCGAAAACCGGCGTGAACTGCTCTTCGAACTAGACATGGCGCGTCTCGCGACCGACTTGGGGCCGGTGCATTTTGTTGTAGATGTGATGAAGTTGTTCGAAGGAACCACCCAGATTGACCTGGGTAAGCTAACCTCGGTCAAATTCGATCGCGAGGACGCCGGACAGTTGGCGGACAATTATGCCAAGATGATCGAAATCGCCGACTAAGGTATGAGGTGCCCCTAGATTCGTAGACGCTTCGCCGCCTAACTGTGAGGCGAGGAGGCCGACATGGGGACAAGCAATTACAGCGACGAGTTCAAGCGGGATGCGGTGCATCAGATCACGGTTCGCGGGCATCCTGTGCGGGAGATTTCCCGGCGTTTGGGCGTCAGCACGTATTCTCTCTACAAGTGGCTGAAGCCGTTCGGGGAACCGCACCGCTTCGTGGCTCACATCAATGCCGCGCTCGTGCAGAAGGTCTTCCACGTTCCGCAGCGACAACGGGAACCGGATGTACAGCATGACCGCCAAGCGGATGATCTCTGGGCTGGTCTTGAAATAGCGAAATGGCGATCGTTTGGGAATGGCTGGACGCTACAAAACCGCCGTGCCCGTCTCAAGCCAGTTTGCTTTGACAGCCCCGCATCCACGCCTATCCCACCCATCCTTGACGATATAAAATATATTATATATACCTCCCCCCATTGTCGCCACCTGCATGCCCGAAAAAGGTTCGGGAGGTTCCCTCGAAGGCCCAGAAAGCAAACCATGCCCGAACACCCGCCCACCAACGCTGTCACGTTCGTCGCGAAGCCTGACGAGGACGCCCTGTGCCAATGGATCGCCGAACGCGCGCTCGAAGACCTCAACGAACAAGGCCTGTTCGCCTGGGAACATTCCGGCCAGCCAATCGCCATCCGCAGTACCGGGACCAGCTATTCCCGATCGACGGGCACTGGCTTCCGAAACGGACCGGCCAGGATCAAGGGCAGTCGTCTAATCGTCCTGATCGAGCGACGACTCAAACCATCCCAACCGAAGTGAAACACAAGGACCTGCCATGCCAACCAAACTGACAATTCCAGATCTTGCCGAGAAAAAGCGAAGCGGCGAACGACTCGCCCTGCTTGCGGTCGGCGAGGTTCTGACCGCCGCTTGGGCGGAACGAGCGGGCATCGACATCGTCGGCGTCGGCGACAGTATCGGCATGACGCTCTATGGGCACGAAAATACGCTGTCGATGAGCATGGACCAAATGATCAACCACACCCGTGCTGTACGCACGGGTGCGCCCAATACGATGTGTATCGTTTCGATGCCATATGGCTCTTATGCCACGCAGGAGATGGCAATTCTCAACGCGTTGCGTCTGATGAAGGAAAGCGGTTGCGATGCGGTCAAGCTTCAGGGCGGGCGCGAGAAATTCGACATCATCAAGGCTGTGGCAGACGCCGGTGTGCCGGTGATGAGCCAGGTCGGCCTGGTTCCGCATCAGGTGCACAAGTTCGGCGGATTCAAGATGCAAGGCCGTACAGCCGAAGCGGCCATGAAGATCATCGACGACGCCCGCGCCATCGAAGAAGCCGGAGCCATGGGTATAGAAGTTGAGGCCCTGCCCTATGAGGTCGGCAAAGCGGTCGACGAAGCCGTGAGCATCTTCACCGCAGCGATCGGTGCCGGGTCAGCCTGCACCGCGCAAATTTTGAACGGATACGACGTTCTGGGCGCCTTCGACACCTTCAAACCGAAATTCGCCAAACGCTACGCCAACATGGCCGAGATCGCGATCAAGGCTTTCTCGGATTTTCGCGAAGACGTTGCCTCCGGTGCGTTCCCGGACGAGGCACACAGCTATCAGATGAAAACCGAAGAAGCCGAGAGGCTTGCCGAAATGTTGAGGGAGACACAGCGATGAACAAGCAATCTGACACTCTGACCAAGGGGCAGCAGCTTATCCCGAACGGGATGCTGGATGACAACGCGCCGCGAAACATGTGGTGGTGTGCGGCGCATGTGGATGAGATCACCGAAGAACCGCTGGCGCGCTGGTTGCTCGAGAAACCAGTTGTGCTTTACCGCCTGTCCGATGGCACACCCGTCGCGCTGGACGATCGCTGCCCGCACCGCTGGGCCCCGCTCTCCGAAGGCGAAGTGAAAAACGATCAGATCGTCTGCCCATATCACGGCATGGAATTCGGTGCCGACGGTATGTGCAGCAAGGTGCCAACGCAGAAGAGCATCCCCAAATCGGCCAAGGTGCAGAGTTACCCGCTCCGTACATCCGGCGCTTTTGTATGGATATGGATGGGCGATCCGGAGGCGATCGATCATGAACCGGTGGAAATGGGGTTCACCACCGATCCGGGATGGTCGGTCATCACCGGATACATGGAAGTCGCCGCCAACTGGGTCCTGATCCGCGAAAACGTGCTGGACCTCACCCATATCGCCTTCCTGCACTCCAACACGTTCCAGCAGGACGATTGGGAAAACCCGCCCGAGGTCTCGATGCAGGGCGATACCATTGTCTACGAGCAGGATTTCCCGCCGTCCCCGTTGTCGCCCCTCTTCTGTGCCGCCTTCGGGTTCGAGGACAAGAAGATCGTGAAACGTGAGCAGCGCGGCTGGATGCCCTCGTTGGCCGTGTCGTTTTCGGACTGGAACATCCACGACCTCGACGCAGGCCCGGACAAGCGCCGCGATTTTATCGGACGCGGTGCCCATATCGTGACACCAGGCGAGCGGGGCAAGACGCATTATTTCTTCGTGGCGTCCTTCGACAGTCCGAACGCACCGGTGGAGATCCTTGAGAAGACCAAGGCCGGCGTGATCTCGGCCTTCAACGAGGACAAGGATCTGCTCCAGAAAATCCAGGCACGGATCATGAAGGATCCGCGCGGCCTCGACTTCCCCGAGATCAACCTGGGCGCTGACGGCGCAGGTGTCGCGGTTCGTCGTGTGCTCAAACGCAAACTGGACGCGGAACGCGGAAACTGATGGCAGAGTCGGCCTGGGTATCTTTCATCACCGATCTACAGCGCCTATGCTCGGCTCCAACCATGGAAACAAGGAAATAAAAGGTGTCAGCGCCTACTCCTAAGCTCGGCGAGACGGGCAGTTTGGTCGACCGTCTCGTCGTTTTGATCCGCGATGCCATCATCGCAGGAGAGTTTGCCCCCGGCGAGCATATCAGAATCAAACCTCTGGCTGACTCCCACGGAGTCAGCCTCATCCCTGTGCGCGAGGCGTTGTCGCGCCTGCTGTCCACACGCATCGTCATCGCGGAACCGAACCGGGGTTACTTCGTGGCCCCTGCCCCGACAGATGAAACCTTCTGCCAATTTCGCCTGTTCAGAGAGTTGTTCGAGGTTTCGGCGGTCGAACTCGGGTTCGACAACGTGACCGAGGCGGACATCACCCGTCTGACCAACCTGAACGGAAAAATGCGCAGTATTGCCGAAGGACGTCCAGGCAAGAAGCAATTGGTCAACTGGGGCCAACTCAACGGCGCATTTCACGAAGTCCTGGTCGGGCTTGCGTGCAACCCGTTCATCATGCAGCAACAAGTGGAGCTATCCTTCGTCCACATGTATTTTCAGATCGCCAGATCAGAAACGGTCGATTTTGGTATTCTCAAGACGCTTGCCACGGAACATGACGGTCTGATCGAAGCGTTGAAGTCGCGGGATAAGGATACGCTGCTTCAACGCCTTTCGTCACATATCAACAGGACTGTGTAACCATACTTGCTGCTGCGCTGCCGTTGTCAGTCCAAGACATGGAATACCTGCCTGCGCGAAACCAGATCCCGGGTCACCTCCGTCAGACAGGTGACCCCGCACAGTGCCAGAGCAACCTCGAGCTCGCGTTTGAAAGCCGCGAGCAGGCCGGTTACCCCCGCCTCTCCGCGCGCGGCGACGGCATAGGCCCACGGGCGCCCGATCATCGCGCCGTCCGCGCCAAGCGCGCGAGCGCGGAACAGGTCCAGTCCACTCCGCACTCCGCCATCGACCAGGATTTCCGCCGAGCCAGACAGTATCTCGGCCACATCGGGCAGAACCGAGATGCTCGATGCGACGCCGTCCAGCTGTCGGCCTCCGTGATTGGAAACGACGATCGAATCCGCCCCTGCCGACACGGCCGAACGGGCATCCTCGGAGGAAAGCACGCCCTTGATCATCAGCTTGCCCTTCCAGATACCGCGCAGCCATTCGATGTCTTTCCACGTCACCGAAGGGTCGAACTGGCGACCGACCCATTCGCGATACTGAGTCGGGTCGGTTGCCGCAGGAACGTAGGTGGCGAGATTGCCAAAGGTGTGCGGCTTGCCTTTGATCCCCACATCCAGCACCCAGCCCGGATGCGCGGCATAAGACATCGGACCAGCACGCAGCTTGCTCCAGCCGGCAACGCCGCCGGCGATGCCGTTGCGCACGTCGCGGTAGCGTTCGCCCACCACAGCCAGATCGACTGTAAAGACAAGCGTCCTGACCCCAAGTCCCCAGGCCCGGTCGAGCAATTCGGCGACAATGGCCCGATCGCGCAACATGTAAAGCTGGAACCAGAACGGCTTGTCCGAGACTGCCGCCACCTCTTCCATCGAACAGATGGAGACCGTGGACAGCGTGAACGGAACCCCAGCGGTATCCGCCGCATGTTTGGCCTGGACCTCGGCCCGGCGGGCCAGCATGCCGCCCATGCCAACCGGGGCCAGAGCCACTGGCATGGTGGCGGGAGTGTCCGCGAGCGTGCCTGACGTATCCACACCCGAGACGTCCCGCATCACCCGCTGCCGCGGCAGGATTGCTTCGAAGTCTGCCCTGTTGCGATCCAGCGTGACCTCCTGAAAGGCGCCACCATCGACATAATCGAACAGAAAGCGCGGCAATTTGCGTTCGGCGATACGCCGATAATCGTCAGCGGTGACCGGGACCAGGTTCATCGTGGGCATGGCTGTTTGGTTCTCCGTCGAAATCAAGCCGTCTCGACCGGGTCGCTGGGGCGACCGGTTTCGAAAAACGACACCAGGTTGGCTAGCAGGCGGCGCACCATGTCCGCCCGGCATTCACCCGTTGCGCTGCCGATATGCGGGGTCAGGACGACGTTCTCGCGCTCCAGCAAGCGAGGGTAGATGTTCGGCTCACCTTCGAAGACGTCCAGGCCAGCCGCCGCAAGGGGGCCGTTTTCTAATGCGTCGCACAGCGCCGCCTCATCGACGATGCCGCCACGGGCCGTATTGACCAGCACCGCGTTCGGGCGTGCCGCTGCAAGCTCGGCCGCGCCGATCAGGTTCTTTGTCTGAGGCGTGAGCGCGGTATGCACCGAGACGATATCGCAGGTCGCGAATAGTTCGGCCAGCGTCTCGACCTGTGTTGCCCCCACGGCCCGCCCCACCTCGGGTCGGCTGGTGCGGTTCCAATAGCGCACTGGCATGCCGAACCCTTTCGCACGCCGCGCTACAGCCTGGGCGATAGCACCAAAGCCCACAAGGCCAAGCGTCTTGCCATGCACCCGCATGCCAAGCGGTGGCGAGGTACTGGTCGCAGCCCAGGAGCCGCTCCGCAGGAACCGCTCGCCCTCTCCCACACGGCGACTGCCAGCGAGGATCAGGGCAAAGGCCAGATCAGCGGTATCTTCTGTCACCACGGGTGTATTCGACACAAGGATCCCACACTCCGACGCGGCGCAAAGGTCGATATTGTCGACACCGACGCCGATGTTGGCGATCAGGCCGACGCTGTCGGGAAGGCCCGCGATATCCTTTGCCGACAACCGGTCGAGCGAGGTGGTGCAATGCACCTGTGTACCTGCGGGGATTTCGGCCACGTCTGAGACCGGCTTGAATTCGATAACCTGCCCATTCACCTCGATCCGGGGTAGCGGCAGGGCGCGTGCGAGGGTGACAATACGGGTCATGCGGTCACCCCTCGGCCGAGAGACGTTCGAGGCGGGCCAACCGGGCCGTATCGCGCGCGCCGCCCTTGTCGGCCGAGGCAGCCATCAGGCCATAGACCCTCAGCGCCGTCGAGACTTCGCGCTGCCGGGTTGCAGGTTTCCAAGCCATTTCGCCGCGCGCGTTCATCTCAGTACGACGGCGGTCCAGTTCGTCATCGCTCACCTCCAGCTGTACGCTCCGGTTCGGGATATCGAAGGAGATCTCGTCGCCATCCTGAACCAGGGCGATGACTCCGCCCGAGGCCGCCTCGGGCGACACATGGCCCACCGACAGACCCGAGGTTGCCCCAGAGAACCGCCCGTCGGTGATCAACGCCGCCTTGTCGCCACGCCCCATGGCTTTCATCATGCCTGTCGGCGTCAGCATCTCGCGCATACCAGGCCCGCCGCGCGGCCCTTCGTAGCGGATGACCACCACATGGCCTGCCTGCACCGTACCGTTGCGGATTTTCTCCAGCGCTTCTTCCATGCTTTCGCTGACGATCGCGACGCCGCGGAAAGTCAAGAGGTTGTCCGGCACGCCTGCGGATTTGACGACGCAACTGTCAGGGGCGAGGTTGCCACGCAGCACCGCCAGCCCGCCATCCTCGGTAAAGGCATGGTCCGCACTGCGGATCACTCCGTTTTCGCGATCGGTATCCAACTCCTTGAAGCGGCTGGACTGAGAGAAAGCCCGGATTGAACGGATACCGCCCGGCCCGGCCGAGAACAGCCTGCGCGCCTCGGTATTGGCCGGGTTGGTGATATCCCAGCCGGCACAATATTCTGCCACCGGCTGGCCCAGGATCGTCGGAACGTCGCCATTGTACTTACCCGCCTTGAGCAATTCATGAGCCACCGCCATAACGCCACCGGCGCGATGCATGTCCTCGATAAAGACCTCGTGGGCCGAAGGCGACACCTTGCACAGGCATGGCGTGTCGCGGCTGATCCGGTCGAAATCGTCGATACCGAAGGCAACGCCGGATTCCTGGGCGACGGCCAGCAAATGCAAGATGGTATTGGTTGAACCACCGATCGCCATCGTCATGCGCACTGCGTTCTCCAACCCCTCGCGCGAGCAAATCGAACGCGGCAGCACGCTGTCGTCGCCATCGCGGTAATGGGCAATCGCCATCTCGACAATCCGGTGCGAGGCCTTGCGGAACAAATCCTGACGGTCGGTGTGGGTGGCGACGATGGTACCGTTGCCTGGAAGCGCCATGCCCAGCGCCTCGGTCAGGCAGTTCATCGAATTGGCCGTCCCCATCAGTGCGCAGGATCCGCAGGTCGGACAGGCGTTCTCCTCTACAGCCTCGATCTCTTCGGGCGTGGCATCAGGCGCGCCCGCGACATAGATGGTGTCGATGGCGTCGATACGGCGGGTCTGTCCACGATAGTCGAATTTGCCCGACTCCATGGGGCCGCCCGAAACGAATATGGTGGGGATGTTGAGCCGGTTCGCCGCCATCAGCATCGCCGGCGTGATCTTGTCGCAATTGCTCAGGCAGATCATCGCGTCGATGGCATGGGCGTTGGCCATGTATTCGCAGGCATCGGCGATCAACTCGCGCGAGGGCAGTGAATACATCATGCCTTCGTGCCCCATGGCGATGCCGTCATCGACCGCGATGGTGTTGAACTCCTTGGGCACGCCACCGGCGGCGCGGATTTCCTTGGCGACGAGCCGCCCCAACGCTTGCAGGTGAACATGGCCGGGCACCATCTCGGTAAAGGAATTGGCAATGCCGATGATCGGACGGCCGAATTCCTCGGGCGCGGTACCGGTGGCGCGCCACAACGCTCGGGCGCCGGTGTTCATCGCGCCGACGGTCACCTTGTCCGAGCGCAGCTTCATCTTGTTTGGCCGAGTCATGCGGCTTTCTCCTTGGAAGAGAGGATTTGATTGCGCAGCGCTTCACGGCGCTTCGCGACGTCGGCAGCATGGCGTTCGCGTACATGGCCGTAACCGCGGATATGTTCGGGCAGGTCGAGCAGTTGGGTCATGGCCTGCGTGTCCGCCGTGCCCTGGTTGGCAATCGCAAAGTCGAGATCGGACTGGTAATCCGCCAGAAGTCTTTGCGCGAGCCTTGCTTCGGCGTTGAGGCGGAACGGATCGAAACGCGTCCCGCGCAGGAAGCGCAGGCGATTGAGCATTCGGAACATTCGCATGGCAGTCTTTCCCTTGACTGCCCCCTTGACCGGTTGCCCGGTCCGGGGGTCGGTGCCGCCAAACGGCCAAGCCCCGAAATGGAAGGTCAGCTCCAGATCGCCCTCGAAGGTTTCTTCAAGCTGCTTGGTGAACTCAGGTTTGCAGTAGAGTCGTGCCACCTCCCATTCGTCCTTGACCGCCATCAGCTTGTAGAGCCCGCGCGCAGCCGCCATGACGGCAGCCTCCGGCAGATCGGCCGCGCGCAATTGCGCAATCCGGTCCACATAGACCTTGGCAAAACAAGCATTCTTGTACTCGGCCAGGTTCCGGGTACGGGGCGCCATCACGTCGTCGAGTGTCTGGGGACGGTGGGCGCTAAGGTCAATCGGCGCCGGTTCGCCGACCAGACGTTGCGCGGCCTTTGGGTCAGCAAAGGCCAGCCGCCCAAGGGCAAAGGCCTGCTTGTTCTTCTCGACCGCCACGCCATTCAGTTCGATTGCCCTGTAGAGCGCCTCTTGCGACAGAGGGATACCACCCTGCTGCCAAGAGGCTCCCATCAGCACCATGTTGGCAAAAAGGCGGTCTCCCATTACCTTTTCCGCCAGATCCTGCGCATCGAATGCCAGGACAGCGGGGCCCAGAACGCGGCTCAGGCGCTCGGCCTGTTCCGCGCCGCTCAATTGCCAATCGGGGTTCTTCGAAAACTCCGAGGTTGGTACAACCGTGGTATCGGTTACAGCCATGGAAACCCCCGGTGTCAGTTTCGACAGCGCCTCGTCACCCGCGGCCACCACGAGATCGCAGCCGATTAGCGCATCGGCCTCGCCGCTGGCAATCCGCGTGGCGCGCATGTCGTCAGGGCTTTGCGCGATTTTAATATGGCTGTGCACGGCTCCGTATTTCTGCGCCAGCCCGGTGATGTCGAGGTTCGACGAGAAAAAACCGTCGGCATGTGCGGCCACGGCAAGGGTCTGCCCTACCGTAACCACCCCCGCACCGCCGATGCCCGAAACAAGAATGGACCACGATCCGTCAAAGGCGCGTGGCTTGGGATCGGGCAAGTGGCTGATGTCGAAGTCCATATCGCCACGCCGGACCTTGCGTGGCGTGGCACCGGTCACGGTGACGAAGGACGGGCAAAAGCCTTCGACGCAGGAGAAGTCCTTGTTGCAGGAAGATTGGTTGATCTTGCGCTTGCGTCCAAAGGTGGTTTCAAGGGGTTCGATCGCCATACAGGCCGAGACGGTCGAACAGTCGCCGCAGCCTTCGCAGACTTCGGGGTTGATGAAGGCACGCTTGTCCGGATCCACCCACTTGCCACGCTTGCGCAGGCGGCGGCGTTCGGTGGCGCAGGGCTGGTCGTAGATGATGACCGTCACGCCGGGTTTATCGCGCAGCTCCTTCTGAACCAGCTCCAGCTCGGTGCGCGGATGCAGTGTCACGCCACCCGAGATCAGATGCCTGCCCTCGTATTTCGCCACCTCGTCTGTGATCAGCGCGATCCGCTCCACCCCTTCGGCACGAAGTTGCTGGACCATCTGTTCCGGGCTTATCTCGCCATCATGGGGCTGACCGCCCGTCATCGAGACAAATCCGTTGTGGAGCAACTTGTAAGTGATGTTCGCGCCCGAGGCGATAGAGGCCCGGATTGCCAGAAGGCCCGAATGGAAATAAGTCCCGTCGCCCATGTTGGCAAAGACATGGGACTCGTCGGTGAACGGATACTGGCCCAGCCACATCACCCCTTCGCCGCCCATATGGCTGACTGAGTTGGTCTTCATCGGGTCGCGCAACATCGCCATCGTGTGGCATCCGATCCCGGCGAGCGCGCGGCTGCCGTCGATCACCTGGGTAGAGCGCCCATGCGGGCATCCCGCGCAGAAGGACGGCAGACGTACGGCCCCCGCACCAAGCACAGGCGGCGCCTCGGGCCGGTTGGGCACAGACAGGCCGCAGTCCGGATCGGTTTCGCGCGCCACGCGGACCAGGACCTGCGTGATCATGTTCGGATCGATCTCGCCAAAACTTGGAAAGGCGCAATCGTCCGCGCCCGCGGTATAGACCTGGCCCGCAAAGCTTTTACCGATGATGCGCGGCGCGCTGGCTGCTCCATAAAGGATCGCGCGGATCTGATCCTCCAGCAGTGGCCGCTTTTCCTCGACCACCAGGATCGTTTCCAGCCCTTCGGCAAACTCGGCAATCACCTGCGGATCGAGCGGCCAGACCATTCCGACCTTGAGACGGCGCACAGCAAGATTCCCGATCCGGCCGTCCCGATAGCCCAGCCCAGCCAGAGCCTGGCTGAGATCCTGCCAGGCCTTTCCCGCCGCCACGATACCGATACGCGCCTCTGCCGGTCCGTCTTGCCGGTTCAGCCCGTTCACACGGGCATAGGCCAGAACCTTGCGCAGCTTCACGTCCCAGAGCAACTGTTCCTGGACCAGGATCGGTGTGAACGCCTTGATCGCTGTGTCGGGGCCGGCATCTTCGGGCAGCACGATAGCAGGGCTGTCCGGGGCAACAAAGACGGAACCGCCACCCTCGATCACGTCCGTCACCAGTTTCAGTCCGGTCAGCGTCCCCGAAAAGCGGCTCATCGCGATACCGTGCAGCCCCATATCCAGCACGTCTTGTGCATTTGCAGGCGCCAGCAGGGGCGCGCCAAGCGACGCGAAGTTCAGGTCCGAATAGCAGGCGAGCGTCGAGGACTTGGCGCCGTGATCGTCCCCCACTAGCAGCAGCGTTCCCCCCTTTGCACTGGTTCCCGCCAAGTTTGCGTGACGCAGAGGGTCCATCGACCGGTCCATGCCCGGCGCCTTGCCATACCAGATCGAGAAGACCCCATCGACGTTCGCGCCCGGAAACAGGCCTACAGTCTGAGCGCCCCAAGTCGCTGTTGCAGCCAGATCCTCGTTCAGCCCCGGCTGAAAATGGACGTTATGGGCCTTAAGCGCTGTTTCGACCTGCCACAACGCCATGTCATAAGTACCAACCGGTGAACCGCGATAGCCGGAGATGTAGCCGCCGGTGTTCAGCCCTGCTATCATATCGCGCTTGCGCTGCTGGATCGGCAGACGCACCAGCGCCTGCATGCCGGTCATGTAGACCCAGCCCTCCTCTTGGGTCAGGCGGTTTTCAAGGCTCATCTCAAGGCGTTTCTCGGGCGTGTAGAGGGTCATTGGTGAACTCCGTTGGTCGGGGTCAGTCACGGGCGGGCGGCGCACAAAGGTCTTCCACCCAGGGCCAGAAGTTGCGGTCCCGTCTGGTCAGCGGCAGCGCGGCGATATCAGGCTTGTGCTTGTCCGGATCGGACATGAACTCTTCATGGTAGGTCGCGTAAGCGGCGCGAAAGGAAGGGCCGGCGGGATGTGCCAACACGCAAAGGCTTTCGGCGACGTCCCTGCCGCGCACTGCGGCGGTCGCGTGCCATTCAGCAAGCCGTCCGGAAACCAGGTTGGCGGATAACCTTGTGATTGCCCGCACAACCATGAACACCTTGCAGGGCGGAGTCCCCGCAGGAGCCTGCGAAAACGCGTCCGCTTTCATGTCGATGGCAGCGTTCATCGCTTTCATGCTCAGATTCCCCTGCCTGCCTTCCGCGCGGTCATGCCAAAAGGCCCGACGTTGCGATCGGACGCAGATACCGGGTCAGCTGCATGTGAGGCGTTGTCGAGAAATAGGCGATCACCAGGTCGCGGGACGGGGAAACGTAAAGCCCCTGATCCATAAGCCCACCCTTGTAGAGATCGCCGTCCGGCCAGATGCAATCCCACTGGCGCGCATTGCCCAGCATCGTGTCGTCGCCCAGCCGGTCGACGAAAACCGGCCCGTCAAACCCGTTCATGAAGAACGGCTTTTCCCGCACGGCCGTCCGGATGCGCCGGATCACCCCGTCGCCCACGACCTGCGTGACCGCAGCGCGCCGCCAACTTGGGGTATAGAGCATTCCGAACCGGGCCATGTCGCGAAGGGTCGAGGACACGATGCCATGCGCGCAGGCAACACCGTCCGGCGTCAGGTGAACCTGCATAGGACCGTCGGCGGTCACATGCGACCACACCCCGTCGCGGAACAGATCGGGCCACCTTTTGCCCGATACGGCCTCTGCAAGAAAGACGAGAACCTGGGTGCAGGGAGAGCTATACTCGAACTTTTCGCCCGGCGGGCATTGGCGCGGCACATCCTGAAGCACTTCGAGCAATGTCTCCAGCTTGTCCCCAAACGGCACATTGAACTCGGCGCAATAGGCGCGAATCGCATTCGATTTCGGGTTCTCGCGGGTTTTCTCGGTATCTTCGCAGTCCATGCCGGGCGCCATGTCCATGATATCGCGCACGGTAACCATGCCCCAGTCGGTGTCGCGCAGGGCGGGCACATATTCTCCCAGCGTGCGCGCGTCGTCGATCAGGCCCTCGTCGATGAGATGTTCGATCACCAGCCCTGCCGTGGGTTTCGCGCAGGAGGCCCAAAGATGCGGCTGCTCGGGGCGCAGGTCGGGATAGCTTTCGACCACGATCCTGCCGTTCTTCACCACCAGAAAGGCCCGCGCGCGCGATTGCGGATGGGCCAGAAACTCACGCAAAGACCCCTTGCCCAGATCGGTTTCAGCATGGATGTCAAAGACCTCGTCCATCGGCGCCTGTTCCAGAGAAACCGTCGCCTGGCGGCTGTGCAGCATGGCCGTCGGCATGCACTCCGAGATATGCGTGCACCACCAATGCGCCACATCCCCCGCCTCGATCAGCTTGGGGATCGAGACCTGCGAACGAAGCCGATAGCTGGTATCGGCGGCCAGATCAGTCATGTGCTTCTCCATAGACCACGGGTGCAATGAGGTTCTCGCGGATGACTACTGCCTTCGTGAACAGAGGCAGGGTGTCGGTTAGGTGATTACCGTTCTCGATATCTTGCAGGGTGTTGCCATCTGTCAGCGGCCACTGCCGCCAGTCCCCGGTGTCAACGGCCACCTTACGCGAAACAGAGTCTCCTCCCGTAGCGTGAAGCGTGGAAACCCTGTTCATCTTGTTGGTCTCGAAATTGCCGGACGATATCGGCGCAGTGCGTATCAGAACCGGCGCGGATTGCTGCCCCGGACACAGCGGACGATGATTGCTCTGGTAAATCACAGGCTCTGCCTTCTGCTGCCCGCGAACACGTGGCGCATCTGAGAGTTCCGGACCAAGTTGTCGAAGCAATCGAACACGGCGGCATCTACGACCCACCCCAATTCCAAGGCCCTTGCCCCCATCACAGCAACCCCAACGAAAGCCAAGGGAAGACCGTGATCAGGACCAATCCGATCACCATGACCGCGATATAGGGCAGCACCGACATCACCAGTTCCGAGAACTTTTGCCGGAAGGTGACGAGAGCGACCATCAGGTTCATGCCAACCGGTGGCGTGAGATACCCGATTTCGAGGTTCACGATCATGATGATACCGAAATGTACCGGGTGAAAACCATAGACCTGCGCCACCGGCATAAGGATAGGCCCAAGAATGAGGATCGCTTCGTTGGTGGTCATGAAGGCACCCACCACCAACAACAGCAGATTGACTATCAGGATGAAGGCCAGCGGACTGTCGATCCAGGCTCCCACCAGTTCGACCATCTGTGCCGGAACGCGGTGTTCCGTAAGAACGAGGTTCAGTGACAGGGCCACGGCGATCAGCGGAAAGAGCGCACCACCCAGTTTCGCGGTTTCGGTGACGACGTTGAAATACTTGGCGGGCGTCATTTCGCGGTGCACGAAGAACTCGATGACCAGCGCATAAACCAGAGCCACTGCCGCGCTCTCGGTCGGTGAATAAAACCCCGAGTAGATGCCGCCCAGCAGGATGACCGGAAACAGAGCCGCCCAGACACCTTCACGAAGCGCCACGCGTAACTCGGCCCAGTCCATCTTCTCGGCGGGTTTGTGGCGATTGGCCCAGATCGCGTATGCGGTCATCAGGGCAATCAGGACAAAGCCCGGCATGATCCCGGCCAGGAACAGATCGACAATCGACGTCTCGGTGACCAGCCCATAAAGGATGAGGGGAATGGACGGGGGAATGATGATCCCCAGCGTACCGCCGGAAACCACGGTGCCAAGCGCAAAGCGGTTGGTGTAACCGGCCTCTTTCATTGCAGGGTACAACACCGATCCCACCGCTATCATAGTGACGATGGACGAGCCTGAGATGGCCGCAAACACCGCACAGCTGATGATGGCCGCAACACCAAGACCACCGCGGGTGGTGATGGTCAGGGCACGAACGATGCGGACCAATCGGCGCGCAGCGGTCCCTTCGGTCATGACCGCACCGCAAAGCAGGAACAACGGAACCGAAAGGATCAGTTCCTTGTTGAGCGAGGTCCACATGTCCTCGACGATGTAGTCGAGATAGCCATGCCCCCAGACCAAGTGCAAATAGCCGATTGCAACAATCAAGATGACGGTCAGCGGCTGGCGGAGGACCAAAAGCGCCAGGATCAGGACGAGGAAGAAAATCGCGCTCATTCGGGCAGTTCCTCGCGTACCGGCGCCAAGCTGGGCCAGATGGCAAAAATGGAATAGCGGATGGCGGCGGAGAGGAAGCCGATGGGAATCGCGATCTGAATGATCCAGACAGGCCAATCGAGGCCAGGCATCACGGTTCCGATGTCACGCGAGGCACTGACGAAGATCCAGCCATAATAAGCAACCGCCAGGAAACAGATGCCGCTGAGAAGGTTGGCGAACCGGTCGATGGCGGGCGACAAGAATGCGGGCGTCCAGCCAAAGGCGATACGGGGCACGATCTGCGCGCCGCTGGCGACGCTGATACCCAGGCCTGCGAAAGCACCAATAACCAGCATGAAAAGTGACATCTTTCCCGCTCCGTAGATTCCGGAAAACCCAACGTCGAACCCCAAGGCACGTCCGACCGGGCCGATGAACTCGCGCCCTGCGACGTCACCGAAGATCAGCAAGCCGATCAGGCTGAAGGCGATCACGGCAATCCAGCGTTCAAGCAGGTGCCATGTGGACAGCAGCCGCTCGACCGATGCCGGTGCGGTATGATTTGTCATGGGGTTACCTTCTCGGGTCAGAGACAGCCGACCCGGCTTGTGCCGGGGCGGCGTCTGAGTTCAGAGGGACAGGCTCAGCTGCCGCACTCTGCTTTTGCTTTTTCGATCAGAGCCATGATCTCGGCACCGACTTCACCGTGGTCGGCGGCCATCGCAGCCCAGAACGGAGGCAGCAACGCGGCCATCTCTTCTCTGAATTCCTCGCCGACCTGAACGATCTGCCCACCTTGCGAGAGATGCACTTCACGCATCTTGTCCTCGAAAGCGAAAATTTCGTCCATGATCTCCCTGGAGGTGAAGCGATCGAAGGCGCGATTGATCGCGGCCTGGTCTTCTTCGCTCATTTGCTCCAACGCGCGCTGGCTCAGGGCGAACATGCCGGGGCCGTTCGCGTAATTGTATTCAGACACGACCGGGATGATCTTGTTCAGCCCGGACGGGATGTAGAACGAATAGACGGTGGGATACATCTCGATCAGCCCCGTGGACGCGCCCGAAGCTGCTTCGCCAGGGCTGACCGGAACCGGATTGGCGCCGACCGTTTTCCAGTACTCGCTGTTGATCTTGTTGACCGAAATTCCGACCTTCATGCCTTTGAGCTGTTCAACGCTGGTAATCGGCTCATTGGACATCAGATAGCCGTTCCCGACCTCGGCCCAGGTGCCGAAATAGACCCCTTTCGGGCTGAGCCGTTCGCGGATCTTGTCGGTCAGATAGTTGTCCTGCACGCAGGCGCGCTGTTCATTGCTGTCGTAGATGCCATAGAGCTGCATCAGACCGACTTCGGGCGCCTGCTGCGCACCGGCACTGACCGTGAACAGGCCCATTTCGATCCGTCCCCGCGCAAGTTGCGCAAGCGTATCGTTCTCGGTGCCAAGCTGCGAGTTGAAATAGGGCTCGACCTTAAGGCGGCCTTCGCTTTCTTCGGCAATCGCCTCTGCCAACCTGTTGACCTGAGCACCCCAGGGCGTTTTCTCGGGCGCCGCTGTCGCGAGCTTCAGGACGGTTTCGGCCGAAGCACCGGTCGCGCCTCCCATTGCGATCACGCCAAGTGCAGCGCAGGTTTTCAAGAATTTCATATGTTTTCCTCCTTGCCACCGGCTTGCGTGGCTTGAGGCAGTATTTCCCCACACGAACATTCACGCTAGTTTACTTTTTTAATGTTTTGATATGTTTCTTGAATGTTGTATTTTAATGGATTAGAATTAGGCACTTAGATAACTCAGGTTGATCGCAGGACGTGGCGTCACCGCTGATGCACCGGCGTCAGAAAGGACACGAGATGCAGAATCTGACTCAATTGCAGCATTTCAAACTGGTGGCGCGGGAGGGCAGCTTTGCAAGGGCTGCCGACCTAGCCCACATAACGCAACCAGCGCTCAGCAACTCGATCCGCAGCCTGGAACGGCGACTAGGGTTCCAGTTGTTCGAGCGCTCGGAGCGTCCGGTCAGGCTCACCCCGGTAGGAAAATCCATTCTTGATCGCGTGGATGCCCTTCTGTTCGAAGCGCGCAATCTTGATCAGATGCTGGAGAACCTGTCGATCGGTAAGGGCGGGCAACTGCGCGTTGGCATGACTGCCGTTTTCTCGACCTCGCTTGGCGGCCCGATACTTGCGGAATGGCATGCGCGTCATCCAGACGTAAAGCTCAACCTCATCATCGACGAAACAACCCGCCTTGTGCACGGACTTAGAGAGGAGGTTTACGATTTCATCGTGGGCGATGCGCGCGACCTGCGCGAAGATATCGACGATCTGAACCTCATCGAAATGCCGCCCCAGGCAGGAGGCGCCTTCTGCCGATCGGGGCACCCGATCCTCACTATTCGGCGACCGCAGCCGTCGGACTTGGCGCGCTATCGTTTCGCTGGGACACATTTTCCGAAATCTGTTGCCAGGGCCTTTGCAAGTTTTGTGGGACGGCAGGATCGCGCAGGTCCGCCGATCGTGGCGATTGACAGCCATAACATTGCCGCGCTGCGTGATGCGGTGGCGGAAAGCGACCTGATCTTGCTGACCACGTCGGGGTGCGTGCGCAACCAGCTTGCCTTAGGAATTTTACACCAGATCCCGGTCGAACTCGGCATCAACGGGGTCTGGTCGGTAGTAACGCGTCGCGGACGCGTCCTGCAACCCGCCGCTCAGAAGCTGATCGAAAAGATCATCGAAATCGCCGCGCGCGAGCATGACCACCGCTTGCACTCCTACGCGCACCAGTTCGCAATTCGGCGATAGGTAAAGGAAAACTCTCTTCGGGCGACTTCAGTGCCTCACCGCTGCGGCCATGTGCCCGATCGCATCATCGCGGCACTCGTTGCCAATGGGTCAAAGCTGGCTTTCGACCGGCAACCAACCTGCAAACCACGCCAGCATCCTCGCGATCACCCCTGCGCCCGGCTCATTGTGGAAGGTCTCTGACCCAGGCGCGCTGTTATAGACCCATTGGATGTGCCCATCCGGGCGTTCTACAACAGTAAATGTATAGGGATCGATTGACGCTCCGATCCGGCCCAGAATATTCTCGGCCAAGTTTTTGCTGTGAATTACCACCCCGATTTCCGAATTCTGAAGAAAGGAACGCGGGTCTATGTTGGTCGATCCGGTGAAAACGGTTCTCCGGTCGATCAGGGCAAGCTTGGTGTGCATTGTCAGAGGTTTGTCGAGCCCAAGCACGAGGTGCGGGGCATCGGCACGCACCTCGTGAAACGCCACGCCCGCCGCCAGGAGTTGCCTTCGGTATGTCGCGTATCCCCCATATACATAAGCATGGTTGGTCGAACCCAGAGAGTTGGTCACGATCTTGACTCTCACGCCGCGCCTGCTGAGTGCTGCGATGAAATCGGCACCTTCCTGGCCCGGCACGAAATAGGGCGTCAGGATCAAGACCTCTTCCTCGGCCTTTGCCAGGGCTCCATAGAAGGTATCTTTGACAGCACCCGGCCCTTGTCCCGGCAAAAGTCGAAGTTTATCGGGGTCGTCCACGACAACCGTCGCAAGCCCGCTTTGCAGAGCGATCTGACCGGCAAGCAGCGATTTCAGAAAGGTTGAGTTCACCGCCTCCTGATAAGTCCCGAACGCTTCGGTATTCGTATTCGCACGAAAAGCCGCAATTGCCTTACGCAAGGGAGTGGCGTCACCGGCCGTGATCTGGTTCAACGGAACGGCCCAGTCGTCGTTCCAGTAAAGATCGAAGGCCCCGGAAACAGCGTCGACACCGTCACCCAGCATCAACAGATCGAAATCAGCGAATTCGTGATCGGTACCGATCTGAAAATACTCATCTGCAATGTTCCGCCCGCCAAGGATTGCAAAGGCACCGTCCACGATCATCGCCTTGTTGTGCATACGGCGATTGACCCTGGAGAAATCCAGCATGAAGTTCACCGCATAGGGAAGCCTGCGCGACAACGGGTTAAAGGCGCGGATCTCGACATTCGGATGGGCATCAAGCGCGGCAATCTGGTCGTCGCGCGCCGTAGTGAACACATCATCGAAAAGCAGCCGTACCCGCACGCCGCGTTCCGCTGCCTCGAACAATTCCAGCCAGATAAGGCCACCTGCACGGTCAGGTTTGATGAGAAAGGTCTTGAGGTCGATGGAGCGTTCTGCGGCCTCGATCAGCCGCAGCCGGGCGCCGAGCGCATCGTTGCCTTTGACAAGGGGCAGAAACGCGGATGGAGCAGCCTGATCGTCGGTGAGCCGGACGGCCAGCGATGCAAGAGACGTCCCTTCACCGGACAGACTCAAGCTGTGGTCTTTCGCGACCCTCGACGGATCGAAGGTCAATCGGGACGCGGCGAATATCGCAAGCCCCGTACCCAAGATGCCCGCGACCGCAATGTGGCGCCACCGAATCAACACTCTGCCGGATGCCCCGTCGGCAAAAGTACTGGAAACATGAGGCTTAAGGTTGTTGCGGGCATCAGTGGTCACGCTCCGACTGCTCGACGCTGCCATCGCCTGACAGCAGAATTGCTAGCCAGCGCATCCCCGGTATCTCGGCGCAGATGACCATGATCACGACCATCATGGGAACCGCGAGAAACACCCCGACACCGCCCCATACCATACCGAAAAAGGTCAACGATACCATGACCATGAAGGTACTCACGTTGAGCGACCTGCTTTGCATCGCTGGTTGCACGATGTTGGCCACGAACTGATCAAACAGACCATATCCCAAAAGCACGATCAGGAACGGTGTCAGCGTATCGAACTGAATGAGGGCGATCAGACACGGCAAGGCAAGGCCGATGAAGGCGCCAATATTCGGAATAAAGCCAACGATAAACACGATAACCGCCAGAAGAGCGGCAAAATCCAGGCCGATGGAGCGGAAAATCAGATAGGCAGCCCCCGCGCTCAGGGCACTGGTGAGAGCGTTGACCAGCATGTATTGCTGCACGCCGGTCGCAATACGCGCAAGAACTAACCTTGCCTTGACGGGGTCTGAAGCAAGCAGAGGCAGCTTGCCGATCCACGCTCTGCGTTCCGATATCAAGAAGACCAAGTAAAGCGACACCAGGGCAAGCGCCGAAACGCTGCCCGCAAGTTGCGCGATCGCAGCCGCAAGCCAGCCTCCAATATCCAGATCGGCAGCACTGTTTCGGAACGTATCCACCAGTTTGGGTCCCAGGAAACTCTCCAGATGATCTGCCATTTCAGCCACGCGCAAGCGCAACTGCGGACCGGAGGCGACAATCTCGTGGCCCGCCTGGGAAAACACGACCCCGAGAAGAAACAACGCAAAGATGATCAGCGACGCGGCAATCATATTGGCGAGCCATCTCGGCGGTGAATGCCCTGCAATCGATCTGGCCGAGATCCAGTCGACCATCGCTACGGTGAGGATGAAGACCAGCGCCGTGATGGCCAACGGGATAAGGAAGTCGCGGCCCACCCATAAGCCGTAGACGATAATCGCCCCGGAAACGAGGATCAGAAACCAGTCCGGGATCGCCCAACGCGGGGCATCTCCCCTATCCATTCCGTTGCGCCCGCGCAGGTATCGGGCCCGCGCGATTTACTGCAACACCTCTTGCCCGGGTACCGACCGGATGGTCTTGCTGGGCCACACGTTCCAAAATTGTCCCTCCGGTGCGCGTGTGCCGGTTCGCGGACTGCCAATAGACATCACCGAACACGCCCTATCGCTCTTATCAAACACTCGGACCCGGGGCCACCAGAACCGAACGGCATAGTGGTTTACGTCGCGGGCGCGTTGGTGCGGCAAGCCTTCGATGTTCCGCAAGAACAGCGTACGTTTGACGTATTGCAAAATGGTCAAGCGGGCGATTTCGCCGCTGGTACAGAAGTAGCGCAACTGGTTCGGGTTCGTCATGATCAGAGACGACGCGCCTGCCCAGACCGCCTCCGCCGAGCTCCATCCGACAAGTCCCTTTGAAACGACCCCCTAGACGTCAGGATGGTCCTGTCAGACAGATTCTAACTGGTCTCAGAAAGGGCACGATGACTGCCTTTTTGGCCGCGCAGAGACTGCGCCATTCGGCCAGGGCGGCGGCGCGGTTCAGCTTGTAGTTAGCTCTGGAGGAGAGGCTGCGCTCCGAATTGAAGTGGTTGAAGACCGAGGCGTGGACGGCGGCGAACATCTGCAAACTTCGCATCCGCCTGAAGCGCAGCATCGCCCGCTCTCGTCGTCGGAATGGCAGGTGCGAGTTCTCGGCCCGATTGTTCAACCAGCGACCCGTTTCCTGGCGATGGCTGGCACCGAGGTCTTTCAATGCAGCACCGTAGGACCTGAGCCGATCGGTCACGATCATTTCGGGACAGCCATGCTTACGCATTGCTTTCCTTAGAAACTTCAGCGCGGCCTTCTTGTCGCGTTTCTTCGTGACGAAGCTTTCCAGGATTTCCCTTTCGTGATCTACCGCCCGCCAAAGGTAGTGTCTTTCGCCGTTGATCTTCACGAAAATCTCGTCCAGATGCCAACACCATCGGCTCGATTTCATCCCTTCGACACGTCGCTTCCTGATCTCGTTGGCGAACATCGGCCAAACCTATGCAACCAAAACCGAACGGCTTCATGGCTCACGTCGATGCCGCGCTCGTGGAGCAAATCTTCCACGTTTCGGAGAGACAGTGGAAACCGCACGTACAACATGACCGCCAAGCGGATGATCTCTGGGCTGGTCTTGAAATAGCGAAATGGCGAACGTTTGGTCATGACTGGACGCTACAAAACCGCCCTGCCCGCCTCAAGTCGGTTTGCTTTGACAGCACCCCGAGACGCCATAACAAACCCTCATCCTGAGCTGTCGTATCTGTAAGGCAAGGAGGGAATGCAAAGGCTCTCGCCAGCTTCGAAATCACCCGAAGTCAAGTCCAGTGCCCGTTGCCCCGCCTAAAAACCGTATCGCGCCGAATGGCAATCAGAGACTCGCGCCGTTTTGGGCGACTATTTCGGCTGTGATTTCAAGTCTCTAGGGGGCGATGTGGCCTTCAAGCCACGGAAATCACGCCACAATGCGCGAGGCGAAAAATGATTTAAAATCAGTAGATTATGTTGTGGCGGAGAGGATGGGATTCGAACTCTCGGGACGGCCCTGGAATGTTCAACAGATAGACCTGGAAGTGGCGCCTACGCTGTGTCGTCCTCCTTGAATCGATCCATCTGATGCATCCGCTCGTGCAGGATGGTGACGATTCCAATGTCGCCGTTGGCGAGCCGCCGCCAGTACACGAAATGCTGCTGGTAGCGGAAGAAGTACCCCTCCACCCCGAACTCGGCTGCCACAGGCCTGGATCGGACGCCGCGTGTTTCGATCTGCTCAAACGCAGCGAACAGGCCGGTGATGTAGGTGTCGGCCTGCGCTTCTCCCCAGCGGTCGCGGGTGTACCTGTAGATTTC